>JBAIWU010000416.1:0-10328 GCA_037917155.1 Candidatus Eiseniibacteriota bacterium | reverse complement strand
CCGCTCGTCGACGTGAGCTTCTGCTCCGAGAACCCGCTCGAGCTCGACGCGGCCGCGCGCGCGGCCGGCGTGGCGATCCTGCCCGACTGCGGGCTCGCGCCGGGCCTGTCGCACCTGTGCTGCGGCCACGCGGCCGCGCAGGGCCCGGTCGAGGAGCTGGTCATCCACGTCGGCGGCGTCGCGCAGGACCCATCGCGGCCGTACGGCTACGTCGTCACGTGGTCGCTCGACGACCTGCTCGAGGAGTACCTGCGCCCCGCGCGCTTCGTGCGCGACGGCGCCCCGCGGACGCTGCCGGTGTTTTCGGAGGTGGAGCGGCTCGAGGTGGACGGCGCCGGCACCATGGAGGCGTTCCTGAGCGACGGGCTGCGCACGCTCATCGACACGCTGCCCGGCGTGCCGGCCATGGCCGAGAAGACGCTGCGCTGGCCCGGCCACGTCGAGGCGGTGCGCCCGCTCGTCGAGCGCGGCACCTTCCTCGACACGTTCCGCCGCGAGTGCCTCGTCGAGGAGCCGCGCGACCTCGTGGCCATGGTCGTGCGCGTGCGCTGGCGCCGGCGCGCGGCCCGCATGACGCTCGTGGACCGCTGGGACGAGGCCTCGCGCCTGACCGCGATGTCGCGTACGACCGCGCTGACCACGTCGGTCACGGCCCAGCTCGTCGCGCGCGGCGGCGCGCGCGAGCCGGGCGTGCACCCGCTCGAGCGCGTGGCGCGCGAGGCGGACGCCTACCGGTTCATCGTGGACGAGATGGCGCGCCGCGGCGTCGTGATGCGCTGGCGCGACGAGTAGCGCCGTGGGCTCGCCCGAGGACGTGGTGGGGCTGCTCGCGCTGCAGCTGCGGCCCGGGAACCCCGACTTCCTCGACCTGCCGTGGCGCGTCCCGCTCGCGCGCTGGCAGGGGCCGTGCGCGCGCCTCGTCGAGGTGCCCCGCGGGCTGTCGCGCCACGAGGTGCAGTTCGTCGCCTACGGCTCCGCGATCTTCGCGATCAAGGAGCTGCCGGGGGGCGTGGCCGAGCGCGAGTACGACATGCTGCTCGACCTCGAGACGCGCGGCCTGCCCGCGGTGACGCCCGTGGGCCACGCGCGCGTGCGCCGCGACGATGGCGCGGAGACGGCCATCCTCGTCACGCGCTACCTCGAGGGCTCCCTGCCGTACCGCACCCTGTTCCAGAACCCGGGACTCGAGCGCTACCGCGAACGGCTGCTCGATGCGATGGCGGGGCTGCTCGTGCGCCTGCACCTCGCGGGCGTCTACTGGGGCGACTGCTCGCTGTCGAACACGCTCTTCCGCCGCGACGCCGGCGAGCTGCGCGCGTTCCTGGTCGACGCCGAGACCACGGAGCGGTACGAGGTGCTGGGTGAGGGACCGCGGCGGCAGGACCTGATGATCCTCGAGGAGAACATCGCCGGCGACCTCACGGACCTCGAGGTGCTGCTCTCGCAGCCCGGCGCGCTCGACGCGTACGAGACCGGAGAGCGCATCCGCGAGCGCTACGAGACGCTCTGGGCCGAGATCACGCGCGAGGAGCTGGTGGCGCCCGGCGAGCAGTGGCGCATCCAGGAGCGCATCCGCAAGCTGAACGCGCTCGGCTTCTCGGTGGGCGAGCTCGAGCTCGAGGCGACCGGCGAGGGCGACCGGCTGCGCCTGCGCACGATCGTCACCGACCGGGACTTCCACCGGCACGAGTTCCACAACCTCACCGGGCTCGTCGCCGGCGACCGGCAGTCCGAGCTGATGCTCAACGAGATCCGCGAGATGCGCGCCACGCTCGGGCGCAGGCTCGACCGCACCGTCGCGCTCTCCGAAGCCGCATTTCACTGGCAGCGCGAGCGCTGGCAGCCCGCGATGCGCGCGCTCGCGCCGCTCCTCGCGCCCGGCGGCGACCCGGCCGAGCTCTACTGCCAGGTGCTCGAGCACAAGTGGTTCCTCTCCGAGGCCGCCCGCCGCGACGTGGGCCTCGGCGTCGCGATGGAGGACTACGTGGAGAAGTTCGGGCCACGCTGACGTCCCCCATGCCGCCCGGCGCCGCCGGCGGGAGCCGCCGCCGCAACCCGGTGGCGGCTGTCGACTTAGCCCGATCGGTTTGACCAACTTCCGCCGAATCCTTATCTTGCAGTCGGACTCTAACCTATACGTAAGGGTATGGCCTCCACATCAGATCTCTCGACCCATCCGGCGCCGGCGGGGCAGCAGCTCCTCCGGGTCGGCGATCTCGCGAGGGCGACCGGCAAGACCGTCCGCGCGATCCACCTGTACGAGGAGCTGGGGCTGCTCAAGCCAGCCACGCGCTCGAGCGGCGGCTTCCGCCTCTACGACCCCTCGGCGGTGGAGCGCATGCGGTGGATCGATTCGCTGCACTCGCTCGGCTTCTCGCTGCAGGAGATGCGCGAGGTGCTGCAGAGCTGGTGGAGCTCGGAGCAGGGTGACGCCGCGATGTCGAGCCTGCGCGAGCTGTTCGCACGCAAGCTGACCGAGACGCGCGACGCGATCCGGCGGCACCAGCAGCTCGAGCGGGAGCTGGAGGAAGGGCTGCGTTATCTCGAGACGTGCGAAACCTGCGCCGCGCCCGGCCCCGTGCGCGCGTGCGTCAACTGCCAGCAAGACCACGGCGTGGCGGACCCGCCGTCCCTGGTGGCGGGCATCAAGACGCCGCCCGACGCGGCGCGCCGCACGGCGCGTCCGCTCGTCCGCGTGGATGATCCCAACCGCTGAGACCCCCCGGCGCGGGCGAGCCCGCGCGTGACGCGATGAAAGGAGCACGATTCACATGATCACGCTGACGACGGTGGCCGCGGACAAGGTGCGGGCCCTGCTCACGCAGCGCGGCACCCCGGACATCGGGCTGCGCATCGGCGTGCGCGGCGGCGGCTGCTCGGGGAACTCGTACTACATGGAGTTCTGCGACGCGGAGGCGCCCGGTGACGAGATCGTCGAGACGAACGGCGTGAAGCTGTACGTGGACCTCAAGAGCATGGTGCTCCTCGGCGGCACCGAGATCGACTACGTCGAGGGGCTGATGGGAGCGGGATTCAAGTTCAACAACCCGAACGTGAAGCACAGCTGCGCCTGCGGCGAGAGCTTCTCGGCCTGAGACCCCCGGCGACGCGGGTGGGGCGCGCTCCGGACGGAGCGAGGCACCCCGCGCACTGACGGCCGCGCGACCGCGGCGGACGGAATCGAGACGACATGAGCCAGACGCCTGAACTGGTGGTGAAGGACCTCCACGTCGCGGTGGAGGGGAAGGAGATCCTCAAGGGTCTCTCGCTGGAAGTGGCCACGGGCGAGATCCACGCCCTGATGGGCCCGAACGGCTCGGGCAAGAGCACGTTCGCGAACACCCTCATGGGCCACCCCAAGTACGAGGTGACCTCCGGCGAGATCCTCTTCCGCGGCCGGAGCATCCTCGAGATGGAGACCGACGAGCGATCGCGCGCCGGCCTGTTCATGGCGTTCCAGTACCCGGTCGCGATCCCGGGCCTGACGTTCGCGAGCTTCCTGCGCGCGGCGCTGAACGCGCGCATCGCGCCGTCGGGGGGCGAGGACGGCAAGGTGCCGTCGAAGCGCGGCATCCCGCCGAAGGAGTTCCGCGAGCTGCTCAAGCAGGCCATGGCGATGCTCAGGATGGACGAGAAGTTCGCGAGCCGGTACCTGAACGACGGCTTCTCGGGCGGCGAGAAGAAGCGCGCCGAGATCCTGCAGATGGCGCTGCTCAAGCCGGTCATCGCGATCATGGACGAGACCGATTCCGGCCTCGACATCGACGCGCTCCGCATCGTCTCGGAGGGCGTCAACGCGGTCGCCGGCCCGGACATGGGCGTCCTCGTCATCACGCACTACAACCGCATCCTGAACTACATCAAGCCGCACAAGGTCCACGTCATGATGGACGGCCGCCTGGTCACGAGCGGCGGGCCCGAGCTGGCCCTGGAGCTGGAGTCCCGGGGCTACGACTGGGTCCGCGAGGAAGTGGGGGCGGAATGAGCACGGAGACCCGTCTGGACCTTCGCGAAGGGTATGCCGAGAAGTACGGCTTCCACGACGCGGAGCAGCACGTCTTCAAGAGCCGCAAGGGCCTCGACCGCCAGATCGTCGAGGAGATCTCGAGGCTCAAGGGCGAGCCGCAGTGGATGACGGACTACCGCCTGAAGGCGCTCGAGATCTTCGAGAAGAAGCCCATGCCGGGCTGGGGCGGCGACCTCTCGCAGATCGACTTCCAGGACATCTACTACTACGTCAAGCCCACGAGCGACGAGGCGAAGACGTGGGAGGACGTCCCGGCGGACATGAAGCGCACGTTCGACAAGCTCGGCATCCCCGAGGCCGAGCAGAAGTTCCTCGCCGGCGTGGGCGCGCAGTACGACTCCGAGGTCGTGTACCACCGGATCAAGGAGGAGCTCGAGAAGCTGGGCGTGATCTTCCTGTCGTGCGACCAGGGCCTGCGCGACCACGAGGCGCTGTTCAAGCAGTACTTCGGCACGGTGATCCCGTCGACGGACAACAAGTTCGCGGCGCTCAACAGCGCCGTGTGGTCCGGCGGCTCGTTCATCTACGTGCCCAAGGGCGTGCACGTCGACGTGCCGCTGCAGGCGTACTTCCGCATCAACACGAAGGACATGGGGCAGTTCGAGCGCACGCTCATCATCGTCGACGAGGGCGCGTACGTGCACTACGTCGAGGGCTGCACGGCCCCGATCTATTCGAGCGACTCGCTGCACTCGGCCGTGGTCGAGATCGTGGTCAAGAAGGGCGGGCGTTGCCGCTACACGACGATCCAGAACTGGTCGAACAACGTCTACAACCTGGTCACCAAGCGCGCGGTGGCCTACCGCGACGCCACGATGGAGTGGGTCGACGGCAACCTGGGCTCCAAGCTCACGATGAAGTACCCGGCGATCTACATGATGGAGCCGGGCGCGCACGGCGAGGTGCTCTCGATCGCGTTCGCGGGCAGGGGCCAGCACCAGGACGCCGGCGCGAAGGCGGTGCACCTGGCGCCCGACACGTCGAGCAAGATCATCTCGAAGTCGATCAGCAAGGACGGCGGTCGCGCCGGCTACCGCGGGCTCGTCAAGGTGGTCAAGGGCGCGGAGAACTGCCGCTCGACCGTGAACTGCGACGCGCTGCTGCTCGACGAGCAGTCGCGCTCGGACACCTACCCGACCATGGAGATCGAGGAGAAGAAGGTCTCGATCGGGCACGAGGCGACCGTGTCGAAGATCGGCGACGAGCAGCTCTTCTACCTCACGAGCCGCGGCATTCCCGCCGAGGAGGCGGCCGCGATGATCGTCGCGGGCTTCATCGAGCCCGTCGTGAAGGAGCTGCCCATGGAGTACGCGGTCGAGATGAATCGCCTGATCCAGCTCCAGATGGAGGGCTCGGTCGGATGAGCGCGACGACCCTCGACACCCAGTACTCGACCGCAGTCGCCGGCTGGATGGCCGCCGCGGACACGCGTGCCCGGAAGGCCGGCGAGCCGGAGTGGGCGCTCGAGAAGCGCCGGCGCGCCGCGCAGACCGCGGCCTCGCTGGCGTTCCCGACGCGCGAGCAGGAGCTGTGGCGCCGCACGGACTTCGGGGGCGTGCAGCTCGAGGGCCTCGACCCGTTCGTGGCCGCGCCGCCCGCGCGCAACATCGACGACCTGCCCGCGGCGCTGCTCGAGCGGCTCGCGGGCGAGACCGGCAACGTCGCGGTGCTGGCGCAGCGCGACGGCGAGGTCGTGCTCGAGCAGACGCACCCGGAACTGCACCGGCAGGGCGTGATCGTCTGCTCCATGGAGCGCGCGCTGCGCGAGCACGCCGACAAGGTGCAGCCGCTGCTCGGCTCCCTCATCGCCACGGACTACGACCGCTGGACCGCCGTGGGCGAGGCGCTGCGCTCGGGCGGTGCGTTCGTCTGGGTGCCCGCGAACGTGCGGGCCGAGCTGCCCGTGCGGATCATGCAGTGGCTGGACGGCGAAGGCCGGCTGGCCGCGCCCCGCACCGTCGTCGCGCTGGGCGAGAACGCCTCGCTCACCGTGATCGAGGAGATGCTCTCCGCGAACGGCGAGACGGCGTCGATGCAGCTCGGCGGCACCGAGGTGTTCGTCGGCGCCGGCGCGAAGCTCACGTTCGCCAGCCTGCAGGACTGGGGCCGGAACGTGGTGCACTACGCGAACGCACGCGCCCGCGTCGGCGCGGACGCGGAGCTGCAGTGGATCCAGGTCATGCTCGGCGGCCGCATGAGCAAGACGAACGTCTGGTACGACCTCACCGGCCGCGGCGCGCAGGCCTACGTGCACGGGTTCATGTTCGGCGACCAGCGCCAGCACTTCCACCTGCACACGCTCCAGCGCCACCTCGAGCCCGACACGACGAGCGACCTGCTCATCAAGGGTTGCCTGCGTGATCGCGCGCGCAGCGTCTACCAGGGCCTGATCCAGGTGTCCGAGGGCGCGCAGCGCACGAACGCCTACCAGGCCAACCGCAACCTGCTGCTGTCCGAGCAGGCGCGAGCGGACAGCATCCCGGGCCTCGAGATCCTCGCCAACGACGTGCGCTGCACGCACGGAGCCACGATCGGCTACGTGGACCCGGAGCAGCTCTACTACCTCCTGGCGCGCGGCCTGCCCGCGGTCGAGGCGCGGCGGCTGATCGTCGAGGCGTTCTTCGAGCCCGTGCTCGAGCGCATCCCGCTCGAGGGGGTGCGCGACCAGCTGCGCGACGAGATCGCGCGCAAGATCGGCTGACACCATGACCGGAACGCGGACCGCGACCGTCGGCGCCCCGGGGGCCTTCCCCCGGGACCCGTCGGCGCCGTTCGACCCCCGGATCGTGCGGGCCGACTTCCCGATCTTCTCGACGCCGCGCGCGAAGCCGCTGGTCTATCTCGACAGCGCGGCCACGTCGCAGAAGCCGCGCGTTGTCCTGCAGGCGATGGACCGCTACTACGCCACGTGCAATTCGAACATCCACCGCGGCGTCTACTCGATCGCCGAGGAGGCGACCGCGCTGTACGAGGACGCGCGGCGCCGCTTCGCGGCGTTCGTCAACGCCGCGAGCCCGCGCGAGATCGTGTTCACGCGCAACAGCACCGAGGCGATCAACCTCGTGGCGCACGCGTGGGGGCGCACGCAGCTGAAGGACGGGGACGCCATCGTGCTGACCCCGATGGAGCACCACTCCAACCTCGTGCCGTGGCACCTGCTCGCCGCGGAGCGCGCGGTCGAACTGCGCTTCATCCCGCTCACGGGCTCGGGCGAACTCGACCTCGAGGCGCTGCCGGGCCTGCTCGCGGACGGGCGCGTGAAGCTCGTGTCGTTCGTGCACGTCTCGAACGTGCTCGGCACGGTGAACCCGGCCGCCGAGATCGCCCGCGTCGCGAAGGCGCACGGCGCGACCGTGCTGATCGACGCCTCGCAGAGCGCCGCGCACCTCAAGCTCGACGTGCGCGCGCTGGGCGCCGACTTCGTCGCGTGCACCGCGCACAAGATGCTCGGCCCGACCGGCATCGGCATGCTGTGGGGCCGGCGCGAGATCCTCGAGGCGATGCCGCCGTTCCTCGGCGGCGGCGAGATGATCCGCGAGGTCACGCTGACGTCGTCGAAGTGGAACGAGCTGCCGTGGAAGTTCGAGGCCGGCACGATGCCGATCGCCGAGGCCGTGGGCCTGGGCGCGGCCGTGGGCTACCTCGAGCACCTCGGCATGGACCACGTGTTCGCGCACGACCGCGAGCTGGCCGCGTACGTGCTCGAGCGGCTCGCGGAGGTCGAGGGGCTGCGCGTGCTCGGGCCGCCGGCCGACCGCCGCGGCGGGGTGGTCGCGTTCACGATGGAGGGCATCCACCCGCACGACGTCGCCACCGTGCTCGACGCCGACGGCGTCTGCGTGCGCGCCGGCCACCACTGCGCCATGCCGCTGCACGAGTTGCTAGGCGTGCCGGCGTCGGCGCGCGCGTCATTCCACTGCTACTCGCTGCGCGAGGAGGTGGACGCCCTCGTCGCGGGGCTGCAGCGGGCGCGGACGCTGTTCTCGCGGTAGGCTGGCCGGCATGGACGAGCTCTTCCGCGAGAACATCCTCGAGCACTACCGGCACCCGCGCTGCCACGGCACGCTGGATCCCGCCGACATCACGGTCGAGGACGCCAACCCGCTCTGCGGCGACCGCATCCGCATGGACTTCCGCATCGCCGAAGGCGTGCTGAAGGAGGTGCGCTTCAGCGGCCACGGCTGCTCGATCAGCCAGGCCGCCGCGTCGATGCTCTGCGAGCACGTGCAGGGCAGGACGCTCGAGGAGATCAAGACGCTCGGCCGCGCCGACGTGCTCGAGATGCTCGGCATCGAGCTGGGCCCGGTGCGGCTCAAGTGCGCGCTGCTCGCGCTCAAGACGCTGAAGGCCGGCATCTACGGCGTGAACCAGTGGCCCGGCGAGGAGGAGGACGGCGCGCTGTGAGGACGAGCGACGGCTTCGTGACGGTGGCGCGCGTCGGCGAGATCGCGCCGGGCGGCGTCAAGATCGTGCGCGTCGACGACGTGCCCGTGGCCGTCTTCCACCTCGAGGACGGCTACTGGGCCATCGAGGACGTGTGCACGCACGACGGCGGCCCGGTGGCCGAGGGCAGCCTCGAGGACGGCGTGATCGAGTGCCCGCGCCACGGCGCGCAATTCGACGTCCGCACGGGCGCCGTGCGGCGGTTCCCCGCGACATCCCCCGTGCCCACGTACGCCGTGCGCGTCGTGGGCGACGAGATCCAGGTGGAGTGGCCATGAGCGACGAGACGAAGGACGCGACGAATCCCCACACCGGCCAGCCCTGGCCCGCGGACCCCGCGGCGCCCGCCGCCGCCGGCGCCCCGGCCGCGGACGTGCCGCCCGCGACGAAGCCCAGCGGCCCGCCGCAGTGGTCGAGCATGCCCTCGCAGCAGGAGCTGGCCGTGCGCGCCGCGCTCGAGACCGTGATGGATCCCGAGATCCAGCTCTCCGTGATCGACCTCGGGCTGATCCGCGAGCTGCACTTCCCGCCCGGCAGGACGCTCGTGCGCATGATGCTCACGACGCCGTTCTGCCCCTACGCGCCGCAGATGATCGAGGACGTGAAGCAGGCCGTGCAGGGCGCCGTGCCGCAGCCCTGCGAGGTGGACCTGATACCCGACCCCTGGAGCCCCGACATGATGCCGGACCCTGGGTTGCTCGGGTTCTCGTTCTAGCGCGGGCGCGCGGGCGCCGGCGGCGTCAGTCGTCGTCGCCCTCGCGGCCGCGCTGGTCCCCGCCGCGCCCGCCCTCGTGCTCGCCGTTCCCGCGGCCCCCGCGCCCGCCTTCACCGCCCTCGTGCTCGGACCCGCTGCGGTGGCAGCGGACGCAGTCCTCGAATGCGCGGATGCCCTCCTCGAGGTGCTTGCCGCGGATGCGCGCCGGGGCGTGCTCGTGGCAGCCGTAGCACGTGTAGCGCTGGAACGCGCCGCCCGGGTGGCAGGTCGCGCACGGCGCCTGGTGGTCGCCCTCGAGCACGAACCAGCGCGCGTGGGCGAACGTGGCCGGCGTCCAGCGCTCGCCCGAGTGGCACGTCGCGCAGCCCGAGGTGACGCCGCGGTGGAGCGCGTCGGCCGGGGCGCGATGGCACGCGCCGCACGAGTCGCGCGCGGCCGGCTCGAGCATGTCGTGCGAGAAGCGCCGGCCGCTCCGCCCGCCGGCGGCGCCCTCGTGGTCCGTGTGGCACGCGACGCACTCCCGCTCGCGGATCGCGACGTGGAACGAGCCGACGAGCGTGCCGCCCGCGCGCGTGATGGGCGCGCCCTCCGAGGTGACGAGCCCGATCGTCTCGCGCCGGTGGCAGCGGACGCAGCGCTGCGCGGGGACGCCGCGGCCGAGCCGGTGGCAGGCGAGGCAGTCCTGCGCGATCTTGGCGTGGCCGGGGGCCAGGGGCCCCGGCTCGAGCAGGGCGCGCGGGTCGCGCACGCCCCACGCGAGGATCGCGCCGAGCCCGGCGGCGACGGCCAGGTGGATCGGGGTCGGTCTCATCGCCACGTCCAGAGCAGCAGGATGCTGACGACATGGGCGAGGGCCAGCGCGACGAAGGCGGTCGTGATCGGCAGGTGCACCGCGCGCCAGCGCTTCATGACGTCGAGCATGATGGAGTCCCAGAAGAGCTCGCGCTCGACCTCGTCGGGCGAGCGGCCGGCCGCGCGCAGCGCCTCGCCCCGCGCGGCGACGCTCCTGCGCGAGCGGTCGAGCAGCATGCGCCCGGTGAGGCCGCTCAGCACGTTCACGAGCATGGCGCCCACGGCCAGCCACGGCAGGATCGCGTGCAGGTGGATGCCCGCGTGGACGAGCACCATGAGCGTGCCGGCCCA
>JBAIWU010000415.1:0-1589 GCA_037917155.1 Candidatus Eiseniibacteriota bacterium | reverse complement strand
GCACGCGGTCGAGCACCTGGTCGATGCCGTCGACCGGGTCGGCCTCGAACTGCACGCTGTAGAGGACGCCGCGAACCAGACCGGCGTATCGGACGTCGAGCGACATGTGGAGTGCTCCTGTCACGGCCCGCCGCGTCGGCGCCCCGGGCGTGGGGCGCGCGGCGGCGCGGGCGGCCGGCGTTCGATGGTTACGGCGTCCATGTCGACGCCACCCGACCGGAGAATCGAGATGGCCTGGTCGGTGAACGAGCTGTCGGGCCAGTAGTGGCCACTGTGGTCGTTGAGGAACTTGAGCGTGCCGTTCTCCACTTGCATCTCGCCCGCCGCCGCGACCGGCTCGCCAGCAAGAAAGCTCGAGTGGTGGAATTCGCCCTCCGCGGTGTAGTTCGATGCGTAGAAGTAGCCGTTCTCGTCGACGACGAAGATGGCCCGCCCAGTGACCTTGGTGCCCATGCGCCCGCCCGACGTGTCGAACAGGGCGCCGTTGGCGTCGTAGATCTTTCCGCCGCGGATGGTCAGGCGGTACTGCGCGCGCTCGGCCGGAGTGAGGTAGCGCACGACCTTCCCGGCCCAGAGCGGGTTGCCCGGCTCGTTCTCGTGCTGGTAGCGCGTTCGCATCGGCGTCGTGCGCAGCGGGCCGCCGGTGGCTTCGGCGGCCGGCGTGGGCTCGACACTCGGCTCCATCACGGTCGGGCCGGCGACCTGCGGCGTCTCCTCGACGGGGGGCGCGGCGGGCGCGACCTGCGGGATCTCGATCTCGGCCGGCGCGGGGACGATCTCCGGCGGGCGGATGACGACCGGCTCGCCGGGCGGCAGCATTCTGGGCGGCGCCGGGAGGCCCTTGGGCGCCGAGCCGGGCGGCAGCGTGCGCTGCCCCGATCCCTTCGGGCCGAGCGCGAGGGCGATGATCGCGAGGATCGCGTCGCTGACGGACCCCTCGAAGCCGCGCGCGGAGCTCTGGATGTCGCGGTGGAAGGACTGGAGGTCGGGGGCCGACTGCGCGCGCTGGTAGTCGTGGAACGCGAGCACGACCTCGACGATCACGACGGCCGCGGCGAGCGCGACAAGGACGGCAGCCGTCACCGGCAGGTCGATGACGAGCGCGGCGAGGACGAGGAAGATGCCGGCCGCGATGGCGAGCCCCTTGAGGATCGTGAGGATCGCGCCGAAGACGTCGCTGTCGGCGAAGCGCCGAAGCGCGTCCTGGATCGTGCCGCGGAACAGGTAGATCAGCGCCGCGACTCCCGCGGCGATCAGGATGCCGAGCGCGACGAACGGGGACTCGACGATCAGCGCGAGGAGCCCGACGATCGCGGCGAGGATGGCGAGGCCGATCAGGAGGTTCTTGACGATGTTGGGCAGGCTGAACTCCTTGCCTAACGCCTCCCTCGCCAGGTCCTCGTGCTCGGCTTGCGAGAGGCGCTTGTAGTCCTCGTCGCTGATGGTGTCGGGGCGCTTCGCCTCTTTGGGCAAGTGGCGGCGGATCTCGTCGACCAGCGTGTCGACCTGCGCCGCCGGGTCGAGGCCGAAGTGCAGGAACGCCGGGCCGCCGCCGGCCATCGCGCGCATCGATTCGAACTGGTGTGGGA
>JBAIWU010000414.1:0-3113 GCA_037917155.1 Candidatus Eiseniibacteriota bacterium | reverse complement strand
CGAGCGCGGTCTCGCCGTCGCGGGTGACGAGCCGCGGCTTGACGAGCTCGCGCGCCACGAGCGCGGGCCAGTACGCGACCACCTCCTGCGCCTGCGGCCGGCCGCCGGTGACGGCGACGCCCGAGGGGCCGGAGAGGATCACGGCGGGCACGAGCTTGGAGAACGCCTCGATCTTCGCGCGGTCGGGATCGCGCACCGAGAGCCGCAGGAGCACCTCGGGTGCATCGACCGGCGGCGCGAGCGGGCCCCAGCACGCGGAGTGGCCCACGAGCTCGGTGTGCGTCGCCGCGAACGACAGGCCGAGCCGCTTCCAGAACAGGCGCGCGAACTCGCGCGCCTTGGCCGCCGCGTCGGGCGCCGAGATGATGAGCGTGCCCGAGGCCTTCCAGCCGTCGGCGTAGGCGGCGCTGATCTTGAGCGAGGCCGGAGCGGGCCGGCCCTTGACGCCCCAGACGCGCACGCGGTCGCGGCCGAGCTGCTCGAGCCGGATGGTCGCGAAGTCGGCGACCACGTCGGGCGTGATGTAGCCGCGCGGGTCGCCCATCTCGTAGACGAGCTGCTCCTTCACCGTGCGCACGGTCACGGCGCCGCCGGTGCCGGCGTGCTTGGTGACCACGAACGAGCCGTCGGGCAAGACCTCGACGATCGGGTAGCCGATCGACTCGAAGCGCGGGATGCGCCGCCAGTCGGTCACGTTGCCGCCCGTCGACTGCGCGCCGCACTCGACGATGTGCCCGGCGACGATGCCGCACGCGAGCCGGTCCCAGTCGTCGGGGGCCCAGCCGAACGCGTGGATCATGGGCGCGAGCGTGATGCCGGTGTCTGTGCAGCGCCCCGTGACCACGATGCGCGCCCCGGTCGCGAGCGCGTCCACCACGGGCCACGCGCCGTAGTAGGCGTTCGCGCTGCTCACGCGCTCGCGGACCGCGGCGAACGGCGTGCCGTCGTCCATGTTCGCCAGGCTCGCGCCCGCTGCCACCAGCTCGTCGAGCCGGTCCATGAGGTCGTCGCCGACGACCGCGGCCACGTCGAGCTCGACGCCCTTCCGCGCCGCCATCGCGAGCAGCGCGTCGCGGCAGGCCATCGGGTTCACGCCGCCGGCGTTCGTGATCACGCGCACGTTCCGCGCGACGAGCAGCTCCAGCGTGTCCTCGACCTGGGCGACGAAGTCGCGGGCGAAGCCCGCCCTGGGGTCGCGGGCGCGTTGCTTCTGCATGATGGACATCGTGATCTCGGCCAGGAAGTCGAGGGTCACGAAGTCCACGGGGCCCAGCTCGACCTGGCGGCGGAACTGGCCCAGGTCGTCGCCCCAGTAGCCCCCGGCGTTGGCGATGCGGATGGTCGCGGACATGCGCTCTCCAGCGGATAAGTCGGCATGGTGGACGAGGTTCGGCCGGACGGTAGACAGGCCGCCCGTCGCGGTCAATCGGCCCGGCCGGCGGCGCGTCCCGGTCCGGTGCGTGCGCCCGGGAAACCCCGCAAACAAAGTGCTTCAGTCGCGGCTCGGGGCGGCCGAACATCCTGTACGGAGAGTCGGGGGGCCTCCCTCACCCCCGGTTCGATCCGAATGTTGGGAGGCAGCGCCCGCATCGCGCCCCCGCGCGGCGTGGCACGGACACATGGAGTGTCAGGTGCCCAGGCTCCAGCATTCGTTCGGAATCCGAGCGCGCTTGCTGCTGCTGCTCGGCGGCGGCGTGCTCGTGTCGGTGGCCATCGCGTGGTGGGTCACCGAGACCAGTCCCATCGGCGAGCGCGAGATCGCGCTGCTCGGAGCCTGGCTGTTCGGCGGGCTCACCGCCTTCGCGATCTGGCACGCGATCGAGCGCATGGTCCTGCGCGACGTGCGGGCCATGCTCGCCGCGACCGAGCGGCTGCGTGAAGGCGACTACCGCGCGCGCACCGGCATGCGCCACGGCAACACCGAGATGGACCGTCTCGCGCGGGAGTTCGACGGCATGGCCGCGGCGCTGCAGGAGCACCAGGCCGAGGCGCAGCGTGCCGAGGAGCGCCTGCGCCTGAGCGAGGCGCGCAAGTCGGCGGTGCTCGAGGCGTCGTTCGACGGCATCCTCGTGCTCGACGCCCGGGGCCGGGTGCTCGAGTGCAACGCCGCGGCGCGGGCGCTGTTCGGCTTCGAGCGGGGCGAGTGCGAGTGCCGGTCCCTCGCCGAGCTGTTCCCCGCCGAGCTGCCGTTCGACCCGACGCGGTTCAACCGTCCCGCCGAGGTCTACGAGGCGAGCGCGCGCCGGCGCGACGGCCGCGAGTTCACGGTCGAGCTGTCGATCGCGCCGATCCGCGACCCGGAGGCACACGGCCTGTTCGTCGCGACCGTGCGCGACATCACCGCGCGCAAGCAGCTCGAGCGCTCGCTCGAGGGCCTGTCGTTCACGGACGAGCTCACGCACACGTACAACCGGCGCGGCTTCCTCATGTTCGCCTCGCAGCAGCTCCGGATGGCGGCGCGCAGCGGGCAGTCGGTCGTGCTCGTGTCGGTCGACCTCGACGGCCTCAAGCGCATCAACGACACGTTCGGCCATCCCAACGGCGACCGCGCGCTGGTCGAGCTGGCCGACGCGCTGCGCGCGAGCTTCCGCGACATCGACGTGATCGGCCGGCTGGGCGGCGACGAGTTCGTCGTGCTCGCCACGGAGACCGAGGGCGAGGGCGCCGAGCGCGCGCTCGAGCGCTTCACCACGCGGCTCGCCAACCGCAACGCGGTGGGCGACCTGCCGTGGCGGCTGAGCGCGTCGATCGGCTGGCTGCGCGCCGATCCGTCGGCGGAGGGCGCGTCGCTGGGCGAGATGCTCGCCCGCGCCGACGAGCGCATGTACGCGCAGAAGAACGCCAACCCGGTGGCGGCGGGCCCGTGGGCGCCCAGCCTCGAGCCCGACCCGCGGCACGCGTCGTCCGGCCCCGGCCTGCGCTCGCTGCCGCGCGTCGCGCCGCTCGACCTGCGCGACCCGTCCCACCGCCAGCTCGCGCACTGAGCGCAGTTCCAGCGTCCGGGGACCGCCCGGCGGCGGAGCGGCCCGCGCCCGCGCCCGCGCCCGGCCGCGCGGCGTTGCCGGCCGATTCGCCCCCCTGCTACATTGCGCGCGCTCGTCCTCACGCCGCGC
>JBAIWU010000413.1:0-9310 GCA_037917155.1 Candidatus Eiseniibacteriota bacterium | reverse complement strand
ACGACACGCTCCACGTGATGGAGCCGAACGGCAAGCCGCACCCGGGCTTCCCGCTGTGGATGCGCACCGACGGCACCACCAAGTCGCCCTCGCCCGCGATCGCGGACCTCGACAACGACGGCTACCTCGACATCATCGTGCAGACCACGAACGGCTACATCCTGAGCTACAACCACAACGGCGTCGGCGTGCCGCACATGTGGGGGCTGCGTTACAGCACGAAGACGAGCGCCGCCTCGGAGTGCAGCCCGGTCGTGGCCGACCTCGACGGCGACGGCTGGAACGACATCCTCTGCGGGGACGAGAACGGGCTGCTCACCGCGTTCTCGGGGGCGACCGGCGCGGTGATGGCCGGCTTCCCGATCCAGCTCGGCGCCGAGGTGCGTGGTACGCCCGCCGTGGGCGACATCGACGGCGACGGCAAGACCGAGATCGTGGTCGCGGGCTGGGACAAGAATCTCTACGTGTGGGACTACGACTTCCCGTTCCAGCCGAGCGGCCAGGCCCCGTGGCCGCAGTTCATGCACGACGCCCGCCGCACGGGCAACTACAACGCGCCGCAGTTCAACACGCTGGGCGTCGGCCCCGGCGGCGACACGGCGCCGGTGCGCACGCTCGAGTTCGCGCCCCCGGCGCCGAACCCGGCCGCGCATGGCACCACGCTGTCGTTCGGGATCCCGTCGAGCCTCGCCGGCCAGCGCTGGCAGCTCGCGATCTACGACCTCGGCGGCCGCCGCGTCCGCCTCGTCGACTCCGGCGTCGCCCGCGCGGGCCGCCTGGCGCTGAAGTGGGACCTGCGCGACGAGGCGCGCATGCCGGTCGCGGGCGGCGTCTACTTCGCGCGCTTCGACATCGGCGCCTCCCACAGCACGAGGAAGCTGGTCGTGCTGCAGTGACCGCGCGCGTCGCGCGGGCCGCGTTCCGGGCGCGGTCCGCGCGGCGCCGGCCGCACTTGCGCACCCCGAATCGAGCGGTTAGATTGCCTCGCCGACATTGCCCGGTAGTGTAACGGCAGCACGACAGGTTCTGGCCCTGTTAGTCGAGGTTCGAATCCTTGCCGGGCAGCCATCTTCGAAACCTCCACGAGCGGTTCCCCGAGCAGCGTGGCGCTATCGTCTAGGGGTCCAGGACGGGTGGTTCTCAGCCATCAAACCGGGGTTCGAATCCCCGTAGCGCTACCAGTTCCGCGACGCGCCCGCGTGACGACGAGTCACGCGGGCGTTCGCGCATCCGCATCCCCGCGGAGGCCCGCCGCGTGAGCGCCCCGTCCGAATCGCGACGCGTCGTCGCCGTCACCGGCCCGCTGGGCTTCGTGGCGTCGCGCCTGCTGCCTCACCTCGCACGGCGGGGCGCGCACGTGCTCGCGGTCGTGCGACCCGGGCGCGACGCGTCGACGCTCGCCGCGTGGCCCAACGTCGAGGTGCGCCGCGGCGACCTCGCCGAGCCCGCGACGCTCGCGGGCGCGTTCGCCGGCGCCGGCGAGGTCGTGCACCTCGCCGGCCTCGCGCTCGTGCCGGGCATGCTGCCGGCGCTGCTCGCGGGCGGCGTCACGCGCGGCGTGTTCGTGAGCTCCGCGGGCGTGCACACGCGCCTCGTGAGCCACGGCGCGGACGCCAAGCGCGCGGGCGAGTCGGCGCTGCGCGCCTCGAGCCTCGCGTACACGATCCTGCGCCCGAGCATGATCTACGGCACGCCGCGCGACCGGAACATGGTCCGGCTGCTGCGGCTGCTCGAGCGCTGGCCGTTCGTGCCCTCGCCCCTCGGCGGCGTGACGGCGCAGCAGCCCGTGCACGTCGACGACCTCGTCGCGGCGATCCTCGCCGCGCTCGAGCGCCCGGCGGCGGCGCGCATGGAGTACGACGTCGGCGGGCCCGAGCCGCTGCCGCTGCGCGAGTTGATCCACGAGTGCGCGCGCGCGCTCGGCCGGCCGTGCGTCGTCGTGCCGCTGCCGCTCGCGCCGGCGCACGCGCTGGCCCGGGCTGCGCGCGCCTGCCGGCTGCCGTTCCCGGTGCGGCCGGAGCAGGTGCTTCGGCTGACCGAGTCCAAGGCGGTCGACATCACGCCGGCGCGGCGCGACCTCGGCTTCTCGCCGCGCCCGTTCCGCGAGGGCATCGAGGCCGAGGTGGCCATGCTGCGGGGCCGCGCCGGAGGCGGCGCGGACCGACCTGCGGGGCCACGTTCACCGAACGACACAACGTATTGACGCGGAGTGTGTTGCGGCGTGCGATGCTCGGCGTGCTATGGTGCCGTTCTCGCGCCGCGCCCCGGGCCGCTGAGGCGCGTCCGCAGCCGCGCCGCCGTCCGGCGCGATGGCGGCTCGCGCCGGTCGCCGGTCGCAGCGGGCCGCCCGCACGAGAGGGCGGTGGCACCTTGATGTAGATTGCCTCCTCGCGAGTGCCGATAAGGTGCTGGCGAGCATGGATGTTCGGTCACCTGGTTCACCCGCGGGCGGGGGCGCCCATCGCGCCCTTCGGCCGGGCGGGTCGTCCCCTTTTCCCGGCAGGTTCCCGGCTCCCTCATGGGCTTCCGCAAGGCACCACGATTCCTCGTGCTGACGGTCGGTTACACCGCGATCGTCAACCTGGCCTACCTCACCGCGCTCCTGCTGCGGTTCGAGGGACAGATCCCCGCGCGCTTCTGGCAGGGCTATCTGGAGATCGGGCCGGCGTTCACCCTGCTCTCGCTGCTGGGCTTCTTCCTCGCCGGGCTCTTCCACGGCCTGTGGCGCTACGCCAGCACGGTGACGCTGTTCCAGATCTTCAAGGGCGTCACGCTCTCCGCGGCATCGCTCGTGCTGCTGCTCTTCCTGATTCCCGAGCGCAAGTTCCCGACCAGCCTCATCGCCATCGTGTGGCTCGCGGAGCTGGTCATGGTGGGCGGCGTGCGCTTCGCCTGGCGGCTCATGCGCGAGCGCGTGCTCGGCCCGTTCAGCGGCCGCGCCGTGCCCACGCTCGTGATCGGCGCGGATCACACCGGCGTCGACCTCGTCCAGGAGATGCGCCGCCGGCTCTCGGGCGAGGAGTCGCTGATGCCGGTCGGCTTCCTCGACGACGACGAGCGGCTCACAGGCCACCAGATCGAGGGCCTCAAGGTGCTGGGCACGGTCGCGGACCTGCCGGCGGTGCTGCGCGAGCGCCACGTCGAGATGGTCGTCGTCTCCGACCCGGACATCCCGGGGCGCGTGCTGCGCGAGATCGCCCGGGTCTGCACCGAGGCGAGCGTGCGCATCAAGACGCTGCCCGGCCTCTCCGACCTGAGCCACGGCACGCGGCCGTCGCTGGCGCAGATGCGCGACATCCGCATCGAGGACCTGCTCGGCCGCGAGCCCGTGCAGCTCGATCTCGAGGAGGTCGGCGAGTTCCTGCGCGGCAAGCGCGTGCTCGTCACCGGCGGCGGCGGTTCGATCGGCTCCGAGCTGGCGCGGCAGGTGTTCGAGTTCGGCCCCGCGCAGCTCGTGCTGCTCGACCACGCCGAGAACGGCCTCTACTTCGTGCACCACGAGCTGCTCGCGCAGCGCCCGTCGTTCGCGCTTCACGCCATCGTGTGCGACATCCGGGACGCGGCGGGCATCGAGTCCGTGTTCCGCCGCTTCCGTCCCGAGGTCGTGTTCCACGCCGCGGCGCACAAGCACGTGCCGCTGCTCGAGGCGAGCCCGCGCGAGGCGGTGCTCAACAACGTCGTCGGCACGCGCAACCTGGTCGATTCCGCCGACCGCAACCGGACCGGCCACTTCGTGCTCATCTCGACCGACAAGGCCGTGAACCCCACCAGCGTGATGGGCGCCTCGAAGCGCGTGTGCGAGATGCTCTGCCAGAGCGCCTCGCGGCGCAGCCCGACCCGCTTCTGCGCCGTGCGCTTCGGCAACGTGCTGGGCAGCGACGGCTCCGTGATCCCGCTGTTCCAACGCCAGCTCCAGCGCGGCGGGCCGCTCACCGTGACGCACCCCGAGGCGCGCCGGTATTTCATGACGATCCCCGAGGCCGTGCGGCTCGTGCTGCAGGCCGGCGCGATGGGGCGTGGAGGCGAGGTGTTCCTGCTCGACATGGGCGAGCAGGTGCGCATCCAGGACCTCGCGCGCCAGCTCATCCGCCTCGCGGGCCTGCGCGAGGGCGAGGACATCGACATCGTGTTCACCGGGCTGCGGCCCGGCGAGAAGCTCTACGAGGAGCTGCACTCGCACAGCGAGAAGACGCGGATCACGCGGCACGAGCGCATCGTGACGTGGGACCTCGAGTCGAAGGACGAGCCGGCGCTGCGCGTCGAGGTCGAGCGCCTCGAGCGCGCGGCGGAGGACGGCGACCCGCAGCAGGTGAAGGACGAGTTGCACGCGCTCGTGCCCGAGTACCGCGAGCCGACGCCGGAGGACCTCAAGCTGCAGCCCGCGCCCGTGAAGGCCGACGTGCAGCTGCCCGCCGCGACCGCGACGCCCCCGGCCGGCCCGGCGCTCGACCTCGCCGCCAGCGCCCGCCAGTGGCTCGACATCGCCGTGGCGGGGCTGCTGCTCGTGCTCGCCTCGCCGCTGTGGCTCGGCGTCGTGCTCGAGGCGCGCCTGCGCGGCGAGCGCGAGATGTTCGCGCTCGAGACGCGCGTCGGACGGACGCGTCGGCGCGGCCAGCGCCGCGCCGCGCCGGCCAGCGTCCCGATCGATCGCCGCAGCATCGAGCGACGCACGCAGGACCTGCTCGGCGAGCCGATCACGTGCGCGCGCTTCCGCGCCGACCTGGGCCCGTTCAGCCGCATGCTGGCGCTGCGGCGGCTGGACAAGCTGCCGTGGCTGCTCAACGTGCTGCGCAGCGAGATGGCGCTCGTGGGCCCCAAGCCGGAGAAGGCCGAGCTCGTCCTGCGCTGGGAGAGCCTCGTGCCCGACTACGCGCGCCGGTTCACGGTCCGCCCGGGCCTGACCGGGCTCGCGCAGGTGTCCGGGATCGCCGACGCGGACGCCGACGGCGTCGTGCGTCGCGTCCACTACGACCTGTTCTACGTCGATCACCGCTCGCTCCTGATCGACGCGCGCACGCTGCTGCGCACGCTCGCGGTGATCGTGCGACGGCCGCGGCCGACCCCGCCGGGGCGCATCGCGACCACGGACGCGAGGCCGGCCGCATGAGAGGCCTGCAAGGGAACGGGACGACCGGCGTCCGAACGGGCGCTGCAGTAAGATCCGCCGGAACCGGGAGGGCGCCTTCGGGGCTTCCCGCCGGCGGGCCGCAGACCACCATCGTCCAGGAGGGACGCCGCATGCACCGCTGGATGCGTCACACCGGTTCGCTGGCCGCGCTCGCGTGCCTGCTCGCGTGGGCCCCGTCCGCCGCGCGGGCGGAGGATTACGTGCTCGGGAACGAGGACGTCATCTCCGTCTCCGTGTGGCTGCATCCGGAGCTCGCGGCGACGCTGACGATCAACGCGGACGGCAACGTGACGCTGGCACCGGTGGGGGAGATCCACGCGGCCGGCCTGACGACCAAGCAGCTCGGCGAGAAGATGGCGGACCGGCTGTCGGCCTACCTGCGACAGACGACCACGGTCACCGTGACCGTGACGCAGTACATGAGTCGCAGCGTGTTCGTGACGGGGGGCGTCGCGCACCCCGGCCGGTACGGCTTCGAGCGCATCCCGACGCTGGTCGAGGTGCTGGGCCAGGCGGGAGGCGCGCTCGCGGGCGTCGACCTCTCGCAGGTGCAGGTCGTGCGCAAGGAAGGCGACACGCGGCGCACCATCCCCGCGGACCTCGCGACCGCGCTGCGCACGGGCGACCCGAGCGGGCTGCCCGAGCTGAAGGCGGGCGACACGATCCTCCTGCCCGGCCCGCCGCTGCCCGGCACGCCGGGCACCGAGGGCGTGGCCGTGCTCGGGGAGGTGTCGCACCCGGGGCTGTTCTCGATGGCCTCGGGCGGCGACGTCTGGGGCGCGCTCGCGGCCGCTGGCGGCCTGACCCCGCGCGGCACCCTGCGCGACGTCCGGCTGCTGACGCGCGGCGACGCCGGCATCAGCGTGACGAAGCTCGACCTGCGGACGGTGCTCGACAACGGCGCCCGCG
The DNA here is from genome assembly GCA_037917155.1 of Candidatus Eiseniibacteriota bacterium. GTDB lineage: Bacteria > Eisenbacteria > RBG-16-71-46 > RBG-16-71-46 > RBG-16-71-46 > CAIXRL01. Next base: position 3,273 of record JBAIWU010000413.1, on the reverse strand, counting down.
CGCCCATCGCGGTCAAGTCCGGGGACGTCCTCGTCGTCATGTCGCGCGGGCCGGACTTCCTCACCGGCTTCGTCAACATCCTCGCGCTCTCGCGCGACGCGCTGAACACGGTCGTTCTCGTGGACTACTTCAAGAACCGCAACACCACCGTCACCGCAAGGTGATCGAGGGACGATGACCGAGTCGACTGCACATGCCGCCGCCCCCGTGGACCCCGCGGAGATGCTCCGCGTGGTCTGGCGTCGCAAGTGGATGCTGATCGTGCCGTGGCTCACGGCGCTCGTGATCGGCGTCGCGGCCGCGCTGCTGCTGAAGCCGGTCTACTCCAGCTCCACCGTGCTCGTGCTCGACCGCGGCCAGAACCTGCAGGGCCCGCTCGGCAACCTCACGCCGACGCTCGAGGTCGAGCAGCAGGCCGACATCATGCGCGAGCAGGTCCAGAGCTCGCTCTTCCTGCGCAGCGTGGTCGGGGCCACGGGCGTGAAGGAGGACCGCGCGACGCGCGCATGGGCGCTCAGGTCGGCCGACCATTATCCCGGCATGTCGCCGGACGAGCAGGTCGAGGCGGTCCTCGTCGACTACCTGCGCGACGCGATCACCGTGCGCAGCGTCAAGGGCAAGCTGTTCCAGGTGCAGGTGGACGACTTCGACCCGGACCGCGCGGCGAAGTTCTGCGCCGCGGTGGCGAACCAGTTCGTGGCGTCGTCCAAGGCGCGCCAGCTCGAGGCCGTGCAGGCGCAGCAGGAGTTCAGCGTCGAGCAGCTCCAGATCTACAAGCGCGCGCTCAACGAGGCGGAGGCCAAGCTCGACGCCGCGCGCCGCGCCGCCATCTCGACCACGTTCAGCGGCACCGTGGTGAACGCGGGCAACCTGGCGCTCGCGAACTCGCTGCTCGACCAGGCGAGCTCCGAGGTGGACGAGCAGCGCCAGCGCGTCGCCGACCTGCACGCCCAGTTCCCCGGCAAGCTGCGGGAGAACGACCCGCCGCTGCTCACGAGCCCGCAGGTCACCACGCTGTCGTCGCAGCTCGTCTCGCTGCAGAGCCAGCTCGGGCGGGCCATGCTCACCGACGGCCCGGGCGGCACGGGCGGGGCGGGCATCCGCGTGAGCATGGCGCGCAAGAACACCGACCTCGAGATCGCGCTCGGCGACGCGGCGGCGCACGCGCTGCCGAGCGCCTCGGGCGACGCACGCGACCTCGCCGTGCGCTTCCGCATGGCGCAGGTCGACCTGGCCTCGCGCGAGGCGTGGCGCGCGTGGATCTCGGGCCAGATTTCCGCCTACCAGCGCCAGGTCGAGATGGCCCCGGACCGCGACGCCGACATCAGCCGCCTGCAGGCCGAGGTCGAACAGCAGCGCGCGCTCTACACCGCGTTCCAGCAGCAGTCGGCGGCGGCGCAGATCGCGGAGGCGTTCCAGAACGCCAAGGTGAGCGGCCGCTTCATCATCATCGAGCCGGCCACGCGACCGCACACACCGTCGAAGCCCAACCGCATGCTCATCGTCGCGCTGGCGCTCGTCATCGGCGCGCTCGTCGGTGTCGGCACGGTGCTGGTGGTCGAGCACAACGACCAGTCCATGAAGAACGCGGACGAGGTCGAGAGCCTGCTGGGCCTGCCCGTGCTGGGCACGGTACCGCGCGTCGAGGAGCTCGAGCGCCGGCGGCAGAGGGCGCGCGCCACCGCGGCGAGCGCGACGGCGCCCGGCGCGCTGCCGGCGCCGCGCGACGCGGGGCTCATCCAGCGGCTGCGCGTCGAGAGCCCGCTGGGCCTCGAGTTCAAGCGCATCTACCTGAACCTCGCCCGCACGCGCGGCCGGACGCTGCCGCGGACGCTGCTCGTCACCAGCTCGACGCGAGGCGAGGGCAAGACGGCCACGAGCGCCTGCCTCGGGATCACGCTCGCGCGCGAGCACCGGCAGCGCACGCTGCTCGTCGACTTCGACCTGCGCAGCCCGTCGCTGCACCGCGCGCTCGGCTTGCCGGGCAGCAGCTGGGGCCTGGCGCAGATGCTGTCGCAGCGGCAGTTCGACGAGCGCTTCGTGCGCCACACGTCGCTCGAGAACCTCGACTTCCTCGCGGCGGGCAAGAGCGAGCGCCCGACGGCCGAGGTCGTCGAGCAGGAGGCGGTCGAGTGGTTCCTGCGCGAGGCCACGCAGCGGTACGCGCTGGTCGTCATCGACACCGCGCCGACGCTGGCCGTGCCCGATCCGCTCGTGCTGGGCCGCGCGGTCGAGGGCGTGCTGTACGTCATCAAGGCGGGGACGACGGTGCGCAAGGCCGCCGAGTACGGCGTGCGCGTGCAGCGGGAGGCCCGCGACAACCTGATCGGCGTGCTGATGAACGACTCGGGCGAGTTCCTGCCGCAGTACTACGGCTACAAGGCCCACTACTACGGCTACACGACGGAAATCGCCGAGGGCTGAACCGGCGATGGTTCGATCGAGTCGATGCGGCGGTCGCCGCGTGCGCGCGTTCGCCGCGGGGGAGAGGAGTCGATGAGACCCACCGTCAGCGTCGTGCTGGCCGTCTATGACGCCGCGTGGTGCATCGAGCGTGCGCTCGACTCCGTGATGTCGCAGACGGCGCCGCTGGCGGAGGTCATCGTCTGCGACGACGGCTCCACGGACGGTACGGCGGAGCTCGTGGAGCGCCGCTACGGCATGCGCGCGCGCGTGCTGCGCCTGCCGCACCGCAACGCGGCCGCCGCGCGGGCGGAGGGGCTCGCGGTCGCACGCTCGGACTGGCTCGCGTTCATGGACGCCGACGACTGGTGGGAGCCGGAGAAGAACGAGCGCCAGCTCGCGTTCCTCGAGACGCACCCCGGCGTCGCCTGGCTCTCGAGCGACGGCGACCTGCGCTCGGACGAGGGCGTGCTGCGCGAGTCGTGGCTGTCGGAGTACTTCTCGCCCGTGACCGAGATGGTCGGCGACCTGTACGCGCCGCTCCTCATGCGCTGCTTCCCGCTCGTGAGCTCGTGCATGGTGAGGCGCGACGTGTACGAGGCCGTCGGCGGCCTCGACACGACACTCGTCTACTCGCACGACTACGAGCTGTGGCTGCGCATCGCGGCGCACCATCCCGCGGGGCTCGTGCCGGAGCGGCTGGTGCACTACTGGTCGCACCCGGGGCAGCTCTCGCGGCGCATGGAGAGCCGGCATCGCGAGGACCTCGAGATCATGCGCCGCGTCGCCGCGGGCCGGCAGCGCGACGACGCGGCCACGCGCCGCACCGGGGCCCTGCGCGCCGCCGCGCTCGCGTTCGAGGTCGGCCTC
>JBAIWU010000412.1:0-10586 GCA_037917155.1 Candidatus Eiseniibacteriota bacterium | reverse complement strand
CGGCGCGGGCGGCGCGGGGGGCGCGGGCGGCGGCGGGTACTCGTCGGCGCGGGCGCCGCGGCGCGTCCGCGAGCGCTGCCCCCAGTCCTGCAGCGTGCGCCGGCGGTACTCGGCGCGCACCAGCGCGCCGGCGCCCAGCGTGCCGAGCACGATCATGGCCGTCACGGCGATGAACTTGACGAGGCCGCCGATCGGCCCGAACACGGGCAGGATGGGCAGCAGCGTCGCGCCGATCCGCAGCGCGTAGATCGTCACGATGCCCCACGCCGCGGCCCGCATGATGTCGGCGGGCTCGTTGCGGAAGCGGTGGTGCAGCAGGCCGCCCAGGACCGCGTAGCCCACGACGCCGCCCCAGAAGGCCGCGAGCAGGATGAACGCGCAGTACGCGAGCGCCACGGCGACCGCGAGCGGGATGCCGATGATCGTGATGCACAGCACGATCATCACGAGCGCGAGCACGACCACGGAGGGGATGAGCAGGCCCCAGAGCAGCAGGCCGACGAGGAAGCTGCCCGCGCCCTCCTGGTGGACCATATCCAGCGCCGCCTGCGTGCGCCCGGGGGCCAGCTTCACGATCACGAACGCGACACCCAGCATGAACAGCATGACGGTGATGAGCGTCAGGACGCGCACGCCCGTGCCCACGACCGAGAGCATCGGGAACAGCAGGTGCGAGCCGGGCATGCGGCCCGTCACGCGCTGGCCGCCGACCGATGACGTCGGCGACTCGTGCAGCGTGCCGCCGAAGCACACGACGTCGCGGTCGACCCGCGCCGTCGGCCCGAGCGTGACGTCGCCACCCATCGAGGTGACGCTGCCGCGCACGACGCCGTCCACGCGCACCGAGCCGCCGATGCTGACCACGTCCCCGTCGACCACCTGGTCGGAGGACACCGTCACGTCGCTGCCGATGCGCACGATGTCCGACGTGGTCTCACGGTTGCCGGGCTCCGGAGGCGCCGGCGGCGCCGGCGGCGTCGTGTCCGCCCCGGGCAGGTTGACCAGGGCGCTGGACGAGTCGATGTGCACCTGGAGCCGCTTGCGCGGGTCGCCGCTCCGGTCCCGGATGTCGATGTCGACGTGCGATCCGGGCGGGAGCACGCGCGCGCCGCGGCCCTCGATCGCGGCCACGCTCTCCGGCGGCAGCGGCCGGAAGTTCATCGTCTCCTGCGCCGTGGCGGTCAGGGTCACCAGCCCCAGCGCGGCCGCGACCAGGGTCGCGGACTTCACCATCGCGTGCAGGCCTCGCATGGTCACTTTCCTCCGCTCGTGATGCTGACGCTGCCCGACGTCGTCTGGATCCGAACCGGCGCGACGCCCGTTCCGAGCCGCGCGCCGAGGGATCGCGTGTCGTGTCCGGTGACGATGACCGGCGCCGAGCAGTCGATCGAGCCGCTCGTGGAGCGCACGTCGAGCGTGGCCCCCACCCCGGCGGCCAGCTCGAGCTCCACGTCGCCGCTGACGCTGGCCACGGTCGCCTCGCGCAACGGTCCCCGCAGCCGGGTGCGAATGTTGCCGCTCTGCGTCCCCGCGTCCACCCGTTCGCATGCCCCGCGCAGGTCCAGCTCCCCGCTGGTCGTGCGGGCGCGCACGCCGGCGGGGGCGTCCGAAGCCACGATGTCGCCGCTCACCGTCTCGAGCGAGAGCGCGCCGTGCGCGCCGTTCACCGTCATGGCGCCGCTGGCGCTGGTCGCCTCCAGCGGCCCGACCCCGTCCGCGGCGAGATCGCCGCTCACGGTTTGGACCCGCGCCGGGCCGACCGCCCGCAGCGTGACGCCGCCGCTCGCGGTGCGGACCTCGATCGGGCCGCGCGCGTCGGCCGCCTCGACCTCACCGCTCGCGGTGCGCAGCGCCTGGGTCCCGGCCATCCCCCGGGTCGCGACGTCGCCGCTGGCCGTGGTCACCGTCGCCGCCAGGGCCGGGGGCGCCTGGATCAGCAGTCGCACCTCCGGCTCGGGCGCGAAGAGCCCGCGGCACCCCCTGGCCGTGAGCAGGTCCCAGACGTTGACGTGGGCATCGATCCCGTGGGGGTAGTGGACGACGATCGCGTACCGCCCGTCCCGGCTCGAGGTCTCGACCGTGGTCTCGGCGGCGAGGCGGCGGGCCCGCTCGTGGTCGTCCGTGCGGCAGGTCTTGAGGGCCACGACGTGCAGCCGGCCGTCGGCGCTGGGCGCCAGCTCGACCCGGCCCCGCGGGTTGTCCACGTCCAGCGCCCGGAGCCCGGCCGCATCCACGGCGCGCTCGCTCCGCTCGACGTAGGCGGGAGCCTCGTTGTCGGCGGTGGCGACGGCGGGTGCGGGCGCGGCGGCCAGCACGAGGGCGATGGGAAGGATGGCACGTTTCACGGGGACGTCCTCCGGGCGGTTCTGTCCCTGCCTACGTGGCGATGGCCGTGGAGGTTGCCGGCGACCCGGGTCCCGAATAGCGGAAGGGGGGGCGCCGAGCGCCCCCCCTTCGTTGCCGATGACACCGGCCTTACTTCGCAGCGTGCGTCGTATCCATCGCGCCGCCGGCCGCAGCCGTCGTGTCCATCGTCGAGCTCGACGATTCGGCCGGAGCCGTGGTCGTCTGCTCGGTGCTGGCCGCCGGAGCCTCTTCCTTCTTGCCACAGCCAAGCGCGGCGATCGCGAAGGTCAGCGCCAGAAGGGCGACCATCGAGAGAGCGAAAATCTTGCGCATCGTGTTCGTTTTCACCTCCTCTCACTCCCACCGCGCCGGATGAGCCGGCCGCGGCCACTGGTTCTTCAGGATTTATTCGTGGAATCTCGTCTCATGCAACACCACTGGTCGGAGAGCGGTGTCGGGCAAGCAGCTTCCCTGTGCTCACGCAGGATCAGTCGTGGCAGCCAGGGCGCGCCCGGACCTGGCGACGCAGCGCGCGACCTGAAGCGAACCGCAGGCTAGGAGTACTGCCACGCCCTGTCAAATGGATTCTTCATGAAAAACGAGGCACAACTGCGTGGCAACCCGAAGTCTTCAAACGGGTTGTAGCGCTTGTTCCAGATCCGAAAGGAGATCGTCGGCGTCCTCGATCCCCACGGAAAGTCGCAAGAGGCCGTCCGCGAAGCCCGACGCGAGGCGCACCTCGCGGGGCACGGACGCATGGGTCATCGAGGCCGGGTGGCAGACCAGGCTTTCGACCCCGCCCAGGCTCTCGGCGCGTGTGAACAGCCTGAACCGGTTGAAGACCCGCTCGCCGGCGGCCAGCGACCCGTCCCCCGGGATGAACGAGATCATGCCTCCGAAGCCCGACGCCTGCCGGCACGCCAGCGCGTGTTGCGGGTGCGAGGCCAGGCCCGGGTAGAACACCCGGCTGACCCCGGGGTGCGCCTCGAGGGCGGCGGCCAGCACCCGGGCGTTCGCCTCGTGCTGCCGCATGCGGACGGCCAGCGTCTTGGTGCCCCGGAGGCAGAGGAAGCAGTCCATGGGCCCGGGCACGCCGCCGGCGGCGTTCTGGAGGAAGCGGACCTGCTCGGCGAAGCCCTCGTCCGAGGTCACGACCGCGCCCCCGACCATATCGCTGTGGCCATTGAGGTACTTGGTGACCGAGTGCATGACGACGTCGGCCCCCAGCTCCAGCGGACGCTGGAAGTAGGGTGTCATGAACGTGTTGTCCACGACGAGCCGGATGCCGCGGGGGCGCGTGCGCGCGGAGAGCTCGCGCACGTCCGCCAGCTGCATGAGCGGGTTCGTCGGCGTCTCGACCCAGAGCAGGCGCGTGGCCGGCCGGAACGCGGCCGAGACGGCGTCGGGGTCGGTGCAGTCCACGAACGTGAACTCCAGCCCGTGGCGCTTCCAGACCTTCTCGAACAGCCGGTAGGTGCCGCCGTACGTGTTGTTGCCGCAGACGACGTGGTCGCCCGCCGAGAGCGTCTGGACGATCGTGTTCGTGGCGGCGAGCCCGGAGCCGAAGCAGATGCCGTGGGTCCCGCCCTCCAGCGCCGCGAGGTTGCGCTCGAGCGCCGCGCGCGTGGCGTTGTGCGTCCGCGCGTACTCGTAGCCCTTGTGGTGGCCGAGCGATTCCTGCGCGTACGTGGAGGTCTGGTAGATGGGGACCATGACCGCCCCGGTGGTCGGGTCGGGCTCCTGTCCCGCGTGGACGGCCCGGGTCGAGAAGCCCGCCTTCGGGCCGAGCGCCGAGCCGGCCATCACTCACCTCCCGCGATGAACTTCACCATGTCGAAGCGCGTCAGGATGCCGGCCATCGCGCCGCCCTCGCGCACGAGGACGGCCGGGCTGCGCGCCGCCAGCAGCTTCGTGACCACGTCCGCGCTCTCCCCCGCGTCGACCACCGGCAGCGGCGCGCCCATGATGGCGTCCACGGGCCGGTCCAGGGCGCCGCGGTCGGCGAGCGCCGTGCGCAGCACGTCGTCCTCGGCCAGCGTGCCGACCACCTCGTTCCCGCGCAGCACCGGCAGCTGCGACACGTCGTGCTCCTCGATGAGCGCCAGCGCCCGGCGCAACGGCTCGCCCGCGCTGACCGAGATGAGTCGGCGCAGCCGCGGCGCCTTGCCCGAGAGGAGGTGCTCGACGCGCGCGTCGGAGAGGTCCATGAGGTGGTTGTCGCGCATCCACTCGTCGTTGTGGACCTTGGTCAGGTAGCGCTCGCCGGTGTCGGGCAGCAGCACGACCACGAGGTCGTCGGGGCGGCACTCGCGCGCCACCTGCAGCGCGACCCACGTCGCCATCCCCGCGGAGCCGCCCACGAAGACGGCCTCCTCGCGCGCGAGCCGGCGCGCCATGTTGAGGCCGTCCCGGTCGCCGCACGCGATCACGCGGTCCACGACCGAGACGTCGAGCGCGCCCGGGATGAAGTCCTCGCCCACGCCCTCGATCTTGTACGTGTGCGCCTCGCCGATCTGCCCGGTCTCCTTGTAGTGCTTCAGGATCGAGCCCACCGGGTCGGCGCCGATCACCTGCACGCGCGGGTTCTGCTCCTTGAGGTAGCGCGCCGTGCCCGTGATCGTCCCGCACGTGCCCATGCCCGCCACGAAGTGCGTGAGGCGTCCGGCGGTCTGCTTCCACAGCTCCGGGCCGGTCGAGGCGTAGTGGGCCGCCGGGTTGGCCGGGTTGTTGTACTGATCCATCAGGACCGCGCCCGGCCGCTCGGCCGCGATGCGCTTCGCCACCGAGTAGTACGAATCAGGGTGCGAGGGCTCGACCGCGGTGGGGCTCAGGAAGACCTCGGCGCCGAAGGCCTTGAGCAGGTAGACCTTCTCGCTCGAGACCTTGTCGGGCATGCAGAACACGGCCCGGTACCCCTGCACCGCGGCGACCATGGCCAGGCCGAGACCGGTGTTGCCCGACGTGCACTCGACGATGGTGCCGCCCGGCTTGAGCCGCCCGCGGCGCTCCATGTCCTCGACCATGGCGAGGCCGATGCGGTCCTTGACGCTGCCGCCGGGGTTGAAGAACTCGACCTTGCCCAGCACGGGGCAGGGTAGACCCCTCGCCACCTCGCGCAGGCGCACGAGCGGCGTGCCGCCCACCGTGTCGAGGATGGATTCGAAGTACTGCACGCCGTCGAGGACGTTGCTCACGGGCGGGTCGCTCCTTGCGCGATCGGAATGGACGGGCACGGCGGGAGCGGCCGGCGCGCCCCGCGGGGAGACGGATCGGGGGCCGCGTGCTCTGGGCCGCGGGCAGGTTAGGCGGGCGCCGAAGCGAGCGTCAAGGCCGGGCGGCCCCGCGCGCGTGCGAAGGGCCCGCGGCCGTGAGCGGCCGCGGGCCCGTGCGCCTGCGATCGCCTACTTGCCCTTGCCGAGCATGCGCTCGCGCGCCTGGCTCTTCGGCAGCGGCGGCATCGTCGCCGGCGGGTGGTGCATGATGTGCGGCTCGTAGACGGCGAAGTCGAACGTCGGGCTCGTGTTGTCGGTGTGGCAGCGCTGGCAGGTCGCGGCCGTGATGCGACGCGCCTGCGTCGGGTACGCCTCGTGCGTCGTGCCCATGCCGTGGCAGTTCTCGCACTGGACGTTCGCCAGCCGGGCCGCGTCCGCGTCCGTCTGGAAGCCACCCGCCTGCTTGTAGCCCGTGACGTGGCAACCGACGCACTCGACGTTCGCGTCCTTCTTGGCGTCGACCAGCGTCTGCCACGCCATCGAGTGCTTCGTCGTCTTCCACTGGTCGTACTCGGTCTTGTGGCAGCGCTGGCAGAACTCGGCGCCGAGGTAGTGGTCGACGGCCTGCTCCGTGGACCCGGTGCCGCCGTTGAGCCGGTTCTGCTCGTCCTTGACCGCCTTCTGCTTCTCGATCTTGCGCAGCTTGTCGTTGAAGTTGTCCTCGAACGCCTTCACGAGCGCGAGCACCTCCGGCTTCTCGCCCACCTCGGGGCTCAGCAGGTCGGTCTCGTTGTCGGCGGAGGCCATGCGGTGGCGGGCGTCGAGCGTCAGCAGCGTGCGGCCGATGTACTGGCCCTGCTCGCCGCCGTAGCAGGCGATCGTGTTCTTGACGAGCCGGCCCTTCTGGAGCACCGGCACGTTGCGCCCGCAGATGACCACGTCGATGCTGTCGACCGCGGTGACGAAGTCCTCGCTCTCGATCTTGCCCAGCTGCGAGAGCAGCACGATCACCGTGGCGCCGCGCTTGCGCAGCTCGTCGACCGTGCGCTTGCCCGCGACCACCGGGTCCTCGACCGTGACCGAGTCCCGCGCCGAGCCGAGGTCGGCCTTGTCGGAGGTCAGCCCGAAGATGCCGACGTTGACCGTGCCCACCTTCTTCATGATCCAGGGCGCGACGAGCGGCTTCCGGGTCACCTTGTCGATGAGGTTGGCGCAGGTCATGGGCAGCTTGGTCCGCTGGTAGTTGGCCAGCAGGAACCCGCGCCCGTAGCGCAGCTCCTTCTCGCTCACGCCGATGGCGTCGGTGCCCAGCACCTTCATGGCGTCCATGAGGAACCAGGCCACGTCCTCGTAGTCGTCCTGGTCGGGGAAGAAGCCGCCGTTGTCGACCAGCAGGACCTGCCCGTACTGCGCCTTCACACTGTCCGCAAAGCTCGCCCGCCGGGCGAGGCCCCCTTTGGGCGTGTGTCAGCCACAGGGGCTGGTCTTCCCCTTCACGTCCGTCGTGGAGAGGATGACCAGCTTGTCGGGATGCAGGACCGTGGGGCTCTTGGCCGTGGCGCCCGCGATCAGCAGGACGGCGACGATGGCCAGCACGGCGGCGAGCGCACGCGCGGTGAGGGACTTCATCGGTCGGCTTCTCTCCGTGGAAGGGGTGGGCCCGGATGCGACCGGGGCGAGCTTGACCGCAGACAGTCTAGGGAGCCGCCGCCCCGGGGGTCAAGAACCGCGGCGCGAACGCGCACGACTTGGCTACGGCTTGATATCGGCGGCGGTCCGGCGCGGGGCGTCGGCCGTTCGCCACGCGCCCGGCGCGTCCGGTGGGCGGACGCCGGCGCGTGCACCCGCGCGGTTGGAGCTTCGAGCCGCCCCGCGCTACGCTGCCGCGCCCATGAAGCCCTACGAATCCCTGAGCGAGACCGACTGGGAGCAGGTGGAGCGCATCCATGAGCTGCTCGACGAGGGCGAGCTCGAGGAGGCGCGCTCGGCGCTCGACCGCATGCTGCGACGCCGTCCTCACCAGCCCGACCTGCGCGTGCTCGACGCGACGCTGCGGCTCGAGGAGGGCGAGCCGGCGCTGGCCCTCGACGCGCTGCGCGGGGCGGAACGCTCGGCCGACCCGGCGCACTACTTCTACCTGCGCGCGGCGGCGCATTACGACCTCGTGCACTTCGAGGAGGCGCGCGGCGACGCCGAGCGGGCGCTGGCGATCCACCCGGACTACGCCCACGCGTGGGACCTGGTCTCGCGCATCCACGACCACCAGGGCGACGTGGCGGCTGCGGCGGACGCCGCGGCGCGCGCGAACCAGATCGACCCGGAGGGCTTCCCGCTCCCGCTCGAGGTGGCCGACGCGACGTTCGACGCGCTGGTCGAGCGCAGCGTGGGCGAGCTGCCGCCGCCGATCCGCCGGAAGCTCGACGAGCTGCCGGTGCTGGTGCAGGCGCTGCCGAGCCGCGAGATGCTGACCGCCGAGGAGCCGCCGCTGACCCCGGACCTGCTCGGCCTGTTCGTGGGCCGCCACATTTTCGCGTCCTCGGTCACCGCGCCGCCCTCGGCCCCGGGCGCGATCTATCTCTTCCGCCGGAACCTCCTGCGCGCCTGCGCCGACCTCGACGAGCTGGCCCGCGAGATCAGCATCACGGTCCGCCACGAAGTGGGCCACCTGATGGGCCTCGACGAGGACGAGCTCGACGACTGGGGCCTCGCGTAGCGCGACGTCGCACCCCGACGTCGCGCGCGGAGCGTCGTGGCCCGCGACCTCGGGAGCGAAGCGAGCGCAGCGATGCGACGCGGGGCCGGCGGCGCTACTCGAGCAGGGCGGGCACGGCGGCGCCGGCGCCGGCGCGGAGCCAGGTGCCCCCGAAGGCGCCGCGGGCGCCGATGCCGTAGTCCTCGTCGGGGTTGACCTCGATCACCGACGCGCCGCGGTCGCGGGCGATCTCGACCAGGCCCGCGGCCGGGTAGACCACGCCGGCCGTGCCCACGACCAGCACGCAGTCCGCCTCGCGGGCCGCCGCGTCCGCGGCCGCGCACGCGTCCGCCGGGATCGCCTCGCCGAACCAGACGACCGCCGGCCGCTCCGGCGCGCCGCAGCCCGGGCAGCGCGGCAGCTCGGGGTACGCCATCGCCTCGTCGTCGCGCTCGGCCGCGCAGCCGGAGCAGCGCGTGCGCCAGAGCGAGCCGTGGAAGCGGATCGTCGGGTCGTGTCCCGCGCGCTCGTGCAGGCCGTCGACGTTCTGCGTCACGAGCAGACCCGCCGGACGCCCGCCCGCGGCCACTCGCCGCGACCAGGCCGCCAGCGCGCGATGCGCCGCGTTCGGCTGGCACAGCCGCACGGTCGCGCGGCGCTCGAGGTACCAGTCCCAGACCAGGCGCGGGTCGCGCGCGAACGCCTCCGGCGTCGCCAGCTCGCTGAAGTGGTGGCGCCGCCAGTAGCCGCCCGTGCCGCGGTACGTCGGCACGCCGCTCTCGGCCGAGACGCCGGCGCCCGTGAGCACCAGCACGAAGCGCGCGGCGTGGAACGCCCCGCGCGCGTCCTTCAGCCCGGGCGGCGCCGCGCTCATGCGCCCGCCGTCACGGCAGCCAGCGCCGGCGCAGCTCGTTGGCGGCCCAGACGCCGGCCGCGGTGCCCACCAGCCCGGTGAAGAACGCGACCATGAACCCGAAGCGCTCGCCCAGCGCCCAGCCGAGCCAGCCGCCGATCGATGCTCCCAACAGTCCGAGGATGCCGGCCATCGACCCTCCCCGCGGTCACCTCACGACGACCTGCCCCTTGTACATGTCCATGCCGCACGCATACCGCAGCGTGTCCGCCCTCGACGCGTCGATGGGGATGCGCACCGGCTGGTTCAGAGGCAGCGGGTACTTCGCCCCGGTCGCGGCGAATACGGCCTCGGTCGCGCACGTCGCGTCCGTCGTGCGCGTGATCACCAGCGTGGCCCGCGCGCCGCGCTCGACGGTGACCACCGCCGGCACGAAGCCGTCCTCGGTGACGCTCACGCGCACCTCCTGCTTGCCCGGCGAGGCGGCGCAACCCGCCAGCGCCACGAGCGCGGCACACCACACGACTCCTCGTAGCATGTCCTCGTCTCCTCGGTGCGAACGGCCGCGGGGGCGTCGCGCCCGCGGGCTCTCGGTTCGGCCGCTACGTTAGCACCGCGGCGCGCGCGCGTCCGGCCCCGAAGCGCCGCAGGCGCAGTGAGGAGGTCACGACCGAGACGCTCGAGAGCGCCATCGCGAGCGACGCCAGCATCGGGTGCAGCGTCCCGCGCCAGCCCCAGAGCGGGCCGCCGGGGCCGTTCGCCGCCAGCAGCGGCGCGAGAACGCCGGCCGCCACCGGGATGAGCACGACGTTGTAGGCGAACGCCCAGAAGAGGTTCTGGCGGATGACCTGCAGCGTGCGGCGCGAGAGCCGCAGCGCGTCGGTGACCGCGTCGAGGTGGCCGCGCACGAGCGTGAAGCCGCTCGCCTCCATCGCCACGTCGGTCCCGCTCGCCATGGCCAGCCCCACGTCGGCCTGCGCGAGCGCCGGCGCGTCGTTGAGGCCGTCGCCCACCATCGCGACGCGCCGGCCGTGCGCCTGCAGCTCCGCGATGCGCGCGCGCTTGTCGGCCGGCAGCACGTCGGCGAGCACGTGGGCCGCCGGGATGCCCGCCGCCCCGGCCACCGCGCGCGCGGTGAGCGCGTGGTCGCCGGTTATGAGCCACACCTCGCGGCCCTCGCGCGCGAGCGCCGCGACGACGGCCGCCGCCTCCGGGCGCGGCGCGTCGGCGAGCGCCACCAGGCCGAGGAACGCGCCATTGTCGGCGACCTCGACCACCGTGCGCCCCGCCGCCTCGAGCCGGTCGCGCTCGGACGCGAGCGGGGCATCGTCGGCGCCGTAGGCCGCGAGCAGGGACGGCCGCCCGACGACGAGCGCGCGCCCGCCGGCCAGCGCCCACACGCCCTGGCCGGGCTCGGCGCCGAAGTCCTCGGCGGCGCCGGGCTCGGCGCCGCGCTCGCGCGCGCCGCGCACGATCGCGGTCG
>JBAIWU010000411.1:0-2966 GCA_037917155.1 Candidatus Eiseniibacteriota bacterium | reverse complement strand
GAGGCGGTCGCCGCGCTCGCCCGCGCCACCCGGGCCTGACCGCGAGCGTCCGCCCGCTCCCGGCCCGGGCAGCGTCCCGGGCGGCCCGGCGCGCGGCGGAGCCGCGCGATCGGCCGTTAGAAGCGGGCGGCCCGCGCGAAGTTCCTCCACGTACCCGTGTCGGGAGGGGCCCGCCATCCTCCGGCCCCGCACCCGGCACGCCGACCCCCGCCCTGGTCCAGGAGGCGCCGCCGATGAAGCTCCCCAGCCTGCTGCCCGTCCTCGCCTGTCTCGCGCTCGCCGCCTCGACCGCCTCGGCCGCCGTGCTCTTCCGGGGCCTCGCGTACGCCCCCACGGGGGCGTGCGTCGCCGACCTCGACGGCGACGGCCGGCTCGACCTGACGAACATCGGCTCGAGCGGCCAGGATGGCGTGTCCGTGGCGTGCCCGAACGCCGAGGGCATGCGGCTCACCCTCGCGGGCTCGGTGGGCGCCCCGGACGCCGGCGGGAGCTGCGCCTTCACTTACCGCTGGTCGCTGATCTCGCGCCCGGCGCCCTCGCAGGCGGCGCGCCTCGCGTGCAGCGTGCAGGCGGACCACGTGGACGTGTCGGCGAGCCTCGCGGCGTCCTCGTCGAGCGTCCAGCAGACGATCGCGCTCGTGCGCGCCGGCGTCGTCGTCTACTCGTGCGTGGTCGACGACAACACGCCCGTGTCGGTGTCGCTGGACGCCACGGGCGCATGCGCGCTGCCGACGGTGTCCTCCTCGGTGGACCGCGTGGCGCTGCAGGTGCGCTGCAGCGCCTCCTGGTCCTCGACCGTGCAGGTGAGCGTGGCCGGCCACGCCGACGACTGCGACGATATCGAGTTCAGCCGTGCGCTGGGCCAGGGCGAGACCGACCTCGACTGCGGGGGCGCGTCGTGCGATCTCGCGGTGCTCGCGCCCGCCGGCTCGAGCCTGTCGTCGCTGCACTGCTCCGACGGCGCCTGCCGCGTGCTCGATCACTACGTCTCGGGCGCGGGGCTCGCGACGCTCGACCTCGCGTCGCTCGTCTCGCCGGTCTCGAGCGCGCGCCGGCTGCCGGTGCGCAACCTCGGCTCGAGCGGCCAGGACGGCGTCGACGTCTCCTCGGCGCGCCCGCCCGGCTCGGGCGGCGGCGGGGGCGGCGCCGGCGGCAGCGCGGTGGGCATGCGGTTCTGCCCGCCCTCGCTCGTCATGGACCCGGCGACCGACAACGGGGCCTCGTACGCGATCACGATCTCGGGCTCGTGGTTCGACAACTCGGGCTCGCCGCCCACGCCCGCGTCGGCATCGGTGAGCCTGACGATCAGCGGCAGCAACTTCTACGCGGTCTGCGACCACCGCGCGCTGGGCGCGGACGTCGAGTCGGTGGCGGTGCTGAGCCAGGGCCACGAGGTCGCGCGCGCGGCCATCCAGCCCGGCGGCGCCGTGCAGGTCCTGCCGCCCGCGGGCGGCGCGCCCGCGTTCGTCGTCTCCGGCCTCGGCAAGCACCACCAGAAGTCGGGCCACGTGACGCTGCTCAAGACGCCGATGAGCGGTCCCGACGGCGTCATGAGGACCACCGCGTCGGGCGGCGGCGACGCGCTCGACCCGAGCTGCCCGATGGAGGTGAGCTTCGGCGCGAGCCGCGTCTTCATGGTCGGCGGCGCCGCGCTGACCGGCGACCAGCTCGTCTGCTGGGGCAACCGCTCGGGTGGCGACACGGGCAGCTTCACGGTCGCGATGACGAGCCTGCGCGCCGCGTGCCCGAACCCCGCCGGCCCGAGCGCGAGCGCGAGCCTGCTGCCGTTCGTCGACGCGGGGGACGACCAGGTCTACGCGGACGTTCCGCCCACGGCCGGCGTGTCGGGCGCGAGCCCGTGCGTCACGATCCCGTTCGCGTTCGCGCGCGCGGACACGACGCCCGTGCGCGCATACAGCGTGCGCTTCCACCTCAGCCCCGAGCTCTCCGCCTGCGGCGCCGGCATCGTCGAGGGGGACTACCTCAGCAGCGTGTCGGACACGCAGATGTACGTGACGGACAACGGCGGCGGCTCGTACACGGTGGACTGCGGCATCCTCGGGCCGGTCTGCGGCGCCACCGGCAGCGGCCGGCTGTTCTCGGTCTCGCTCGGCGCGACGCAGCCCGTCGCGAGCGACATGGGCCTCGTGACGGTCGACGCGGTGACGGTGCGCGACTGCAACAACGCGCCCGTCCCCGGCAGCCCCGGCAGCGACGGCGTCGTGCCGATCGACTTCGGCCCGCCGGCGCCGGTCACCGCGCTCGCCGCCACGCAGGTGAAGTCGGGCAACGGGCCCGGCGGCACGACGGCGATCGCCGTCTCGTGGCCTGCCGTCGAGCCCGGGGCCTCGGTCGAGGTCTGGCGCGCGCCGTTCGGCAACTACCCCCTCTACGACAAGGGCTCGAGCCCGGGCCGGGCGCCCTCGCCGCCGGCCGACCCCGCGAGCGCGGCCGCGTCGGGCTGGACGCCCGTCCTGCTGTCGCCGAACGGCACCGACACGCCGCCCTCGCGCGACGACTGGTACTACGACGTGTTCGTGCGGGACCGCTTCGGCAACCCGAGCCCGGCGTCGAACCGGACCGGCGGCACGCTCGACTACCACCTCGGCGACGTGAGCGACGGGGTGTCGGCCTGCAGCGGCGACAACCGGGTCGGCCTCTACGACCTCTCGCTGCTGGGCTCGCACTACGGCACCCCGGCGGGCGCCGGCACGGCGTGGGCGTGCCTCGACGTGGGCCCGACCACGAACTACTCGGTCGACGGCCGGCCGACGGTGGACGGCATGATCGACTTCGAGGACTTCATGATGTTCGCGATCAACTGGAGCGTCGTCTCGGCGCCGTCCGCGTCGATGCGCCCGGTCGCGGCCGCGTCGAACACGTCGCGGCTCGTCGTGCCCGCGCTGCCCGCGCCGGGCGGGACGTTCGACGTGGGCGTGTACGCGAGCGGCGCCGGCGACGCGCTC
>JBAIWU010000410.1:0-8117 GCA_037917155.1 Candidatus Eiseniibacteriota bacterium | reverse complement strand
GGCGCAGCCTACGCGCGGCCCGTCGCCGGCTCAACCGTCCCGCGATTCGCCGCGCTCGCCCGCGCCGGCCTTGCGCCGCCTGCGGGCCCGGGCCAGAGTGCCACGGTCGCGCCGTACGCCCCCAATGCCCGGAGGTCGCATGACCGCCCGTTCCCTGCTCGCGCCGCTGCTCGCGGCGATCGTGTCGTTCGCTCCCGCGCCCGCGCGCGCCGAGGAGGCGCCCGACGTGCGCCTCGGTGACGACGTCCGGCCCACGTTCCAGTCCATCCGGCTGCACCTCGACGCCGACCGGCGGACGTACGCCGGCTCGACGCATACCGAGCTCACGGTGGCCAGGGCGACGACAGTCGTGCGGCTGCACTTCGACGGGCAGGCGATGACGCGCGTCGTGTTGCGGCAGGGCGCGGATACGGTGCACGTCGAGGTGGGACGCGGCACCCGCGGGCTGGTGACGCTGACCACCGCGAGGCCGCTGGCGACCGGCCCGGCGAGCCTCGACGTGGACTTCACCAACGCCTACGGCACGCGCGCGGTGGGGCTCTACCGCGTCTCCACGGGGGGCCACGCCTACCTGTTCACGCAGTTCGAGTCGGACGACGCCCGCCGGGCGTTCCCGTGCTGGGACGAGCCGTGCTTCAAGTTCCCGTACCAGGTCACGCTCGAGGTGCCCGTCGCGCACGAAGCGATCACGAACACCCCGATCGAGCGCCAGACCGTCGCGGGCGGCTGGAAGACGATCGTGTTCGCGAAGACGCCGCCGCTCCCGAGCTACCTGCTGGCGATCGCCACCGGCCCGCTCGAGCTCACCCCGGTGCCGGGGATGCGGTTTCCCACCCGCGTCGTGACCGTGCAGGGCCAGCGCCGCCTCACCGCGCGCACCTGCGAGGTGGTGCCCAGGCTCGTCGCCGGGCTCGAGCGCTGGTTCGGGATGCCCTACCCGTACGCGAAGCTCGACCTCGTGGCGATCCCGGAGTTCGCCTACGGCGCCATGGAGAACGCCGGCGCCATCACATTCCGCGATGACATCCTGCTGCTCGACCCCGCCACCATGACCGTGGACCAGCAGGAGCGCAATGCCAGCGTCACCTGCCACGAGCTCGCGCACATGTGGTTCGGCGACCTCGTCACCATGGCGTGGTGGGACGACCTCTGGCTCAACGAATCGTTCGCGGACTGGATGGCCGCCAAGGTCACCGACGAGCTCTACCCCGAGTACAAGGACGGGCTCGGCGACCTGCAGTCCATCCAGCGGGTCATGCGGAGCGACATCCTGCCCTCGACGATGGCGATCCGCGCGCGCACGACCAGCTCGGCGGCGGGGCTCCAGAACGTGGGGCTCGTGTACAGCAAGGGCAACGCCGTGCTCTCGACGTTCGAGAACTACCTCGGGCCGGAGACGTTCCAGCGCGGCGTGCGCGCCTACCTGAAGGCGCACGCGTGGGGCAACGCGACCGCGGCCGACCTGTGGAAGGCGCTCGACGAGGCGAGCGGGCAGGACGTCTCCACCGCGATGGCGACGTACACGGACCAGCCCGGCGTGCCGCTGCTGCGCGTCGTGCCGGTCGATGGCGGCGTGCGCATCACGCAGAGCCGCTGCTCGCCGTGGGGCGTGTCGCAGCCGCCGGTCCGCTGGCGCATCCCGGTGGCGCTGCGCTGGTCCGACGGCCGCACCGTGCGCACGCAGCGGGTGATGCTCACGGAGGAGTCGCAGCTCGTGCCGCTCGACGGCCGGCCCGTGTGGGTGATGCCGAACGCGGGCGGGCGCGGCTACTTCGCGTGGAGCGCGTCGGGGCCGATGATCGACTCGCTCGCGGCGCACGCGCAGGCCGACCTCGACGCGTGGGAGCGCGTGTCGTTCCTCGGCGACCTCGACGTGCTGCTCGAGGCGGGCGAGGTGCACGGGGACTCGTACCTGCGCTCGCTCGCCGCGTTCGGGGCGGACCCCGAGCCGGCGGTGGTCTCGAGCCTGCTCGGATCGCTCGCGGAGGTGCGGCAGGCGTTCGTGCCCGACTCCGCGAAGGCCGCGTACGCGCCGTGGGTGCGCCAGGTGCTGGCGCCCGCCCTCGCGCGCTTCGGCTGGGAGCGGCGGCCGGGCGAGGACGAGGCGATCGGCACCATGCGCGGCCAGCTCCTCGAGACGCTGGCCCGCCAGGGCGAGGATCCGCGCGTGGACGCGTTCGCGCGCGAGGCGGCGAGCCGCTACCTCGCCGACTCGAGCGCCGTGGACCCGGGCGTCGTGGACGTGGTGCTCGGGGTCGCGGCGCGCCACGGCGACGCGACGCTGTTCGCGGAGTACCAGCACCGCTTCGAGGCGGCCACGGTGCCGCAGATGCGTCGCCGCTATCTCGCCGCCCTGGCCGCGTTCGACGACTCCGTGCTGCAGGTGCGCGCGCTCGACTACTCGCTCAGCGACGCGGTGCTGCCCACCGAGGGGATGAACGTGCTGCGCGGCTTCGCCAACCGGGACGAGGCCGACGGCGCGCGGCTGTTCCGGTGGATGCTGGCGAACTACGGCCGCATCGCGCCGCGCATCCCGCCGCCGGCGCTGCGCTTCATGCCCATGATGGGCAGCGGCTGTTCCGAGGAGCGCCTGCAGGCCACGCGTGCGTTCTTCGGCGACCCGGCGCACACCGTGCCGGGCCTGGAACAGACGCTCGAGCACGTCGCCGACACCGTGCACGGCTGCATCTCGCTGCGCGAGCGCGAGGGCGCCGCGGTGTGGAACTACCTCCGCCAGGCGGGCGCCAAGTAGCGCCGCGGGCGGCGGGCCCGCCCGCGGCTCAGACGACCGTGAAGTCCGGCGCCTTCGGGATCGCGCCCGCGTCGACCGCGCGCCGGTAGAGCAGCGCGAGCCCCGCGCGGCCGCGCTCGCCCATGTCGAGCGTCGTGTCGTTCACGTACATGTGGACGAAGCGCTTGCCCATCGGCACGTCGAGGCCGCGCCCGAACTGGAGCGCGTAGCGGATCGCCTCCTCCTCGTGCGCGAACGCCGCGTCGATGCTGGCGCGGAAGCCGCCGCTGCAGGCCTTCATCAGCGCCGGCCCGAGGTCGCGGCGCACGACGTCGAGGCCGAGCGGCACGGGCAGGCCGTCCCGCTCCTTCCACAGCTCGCCGAAGTCCACGACCTTGTGCAGGCCCTCGGCCCGGTAGGTGAGCTGGCTCTCGTGGATGATGACGCCCGCGTCGACCTCGCCCGCGAGCACCGCGCGCGGGATGTCGTCGAACACGACCTCGACCGTCTCGACGTCGGGGCACTCGGTGCGCAGCAGCAGCGCGGCCGTCGTGAGCCGTCCCGGGATCGCGACGCGGCGGCCGCGCAGCGACGCGAGCGTGGCCGGCGCGCGCGCGACGACCACCGGCCCGTAGCCGTCGCCGAACGACGCGCCGCACGTGAGCACGGCGTAGCGGTCGGCGATGAACGCGTAGGCGTGCGCCGAGACGGCCGTGATCTCGAGGTCGCCCTGCTCGATCGCGCGCACGTTCAGGGACTGGATGTCCTTGAGCACGTGCTCGACGTGACAGCCCTCGATGGCGGCCTCGCCCGTGTGGAAGCCGTAGAACATGTAGGCGTCGTCGGCGTCGGGGCTGTGGCCGAAGCGGATGGTGCGCAGCGAGGTCGAAGGCGTCGTCATGGCGTCTCGTCCGGGTGGAGGGCTCGGGGCGGCGCGCGGCGTCAGCGCGCCACGCCGGCGTCGGCGGGGGTCAGGTAGGACTCGAGGCGCTGCAGCGCGCGGGGCCAGTCGTCGCGGAAGCGGCGGGCGAACGGCTCGTACTCGTGGGCGTCGGGCAGCGTGTGGCGCACCTCGAGGGTGGAGCCGCCGTCGCGCGGGCGCACGACGAACGTGATCTCGCCCGCGTCGCGGTTCGGGTAGCCCTCGTGGCCGCCGCGGCAGGTGCAGCGCTCCGGCGCCTGGAACGAGGTCCACGTGGCCTCGTACGGCCACACCTGCGACCGGCGGCGGTGCCAGCGCATGGTGAGCCGGCCCCCGTCCTCGGGCTCGCTCTCGCAGGCGTCGCAGAACCAGCGCTCGAGGTGGCGACCCTCGGTGACGGCGGCGAACACACGCGCCTGCGGCGCGGCGAGCGTCAACGCGAAGCTCAGCTCCATGGGGACCTCACGAGGCGCGGACGAGACGGCGCTCGGCCGACCGGCGAAACAGCTCGGTGCGCAGCGCCGCGAGGTTCTCGCCGGTGCGCGCCGAAAGCACGATGCAGTCGTCGTGCTCGACGCGCAGCGCGGCGATCGCGTCCTCGTCGAGCGCGTCGCACTTGTTGAAGACCAGCAACCGCGGCGGCCGGGGCTCGCGCAGGATGTCGTCGAGCACGCCGTCCACCGCGATCACCTGGCGGTGGAAGTCGGGATCCGAGGCGTCGATCACGTGCACGAGCAGGTCGGCCTCGATGGCTTCGACGAGCGTGCTGTGGAACGACGCGACGAGGTGGTGGGGCAGCTTGCGGATGAAGCCGACCGTGTCCGTGAGCAGCACGACGTCGCGCTCGCGGCTGACCATCTGCCGCGTGGTCGAGTCGAGCGTCGCGAACAGGCGGTTCTCCACGAACACGCCGGCGCGCGTGAGCGCGTTGAACAGCGTGCTCTTGCCCGCGTTCGTGTAGCCCACGAGCGCCGCACGGAACTCGCGCCGCCGGCGGTGGCGCTGCGTCTCGCGCTCGCGCTCGACGCCCTGCAGCGCCCCCTTGAGGCGTGCGATGCGCTCGCGCACGAGCCGGCGGTCGGTCTCGAGCTGCGTCTCGCCGGGGCCGCGCGTGCCGATGCCGCCGGCCTGCCGCTCGAGGTGCCTCCACATGCCGGTCAGGCGCGGCAGCGTGTACTCGAGCTGCGCGAGCTCGACCTGCAGGCGCGACTCCCGCGTGCGCGCGCGGCGGGCGAAGATGTCGAGGATGAGCTCGGAGCGGTCGATCACCTTGCGCCCGGTCGCCTTCTCGAGGTTGCGCACCTGCGCGGGCGAGAGGTCGTCGTCGAAGATCACGATGTCGGAGCCGCAGTCCTCGACGTACGTCTTGAGCTCGTCGAGCTTGCCGCGGCCGAGGAACGTGGCCGGGTGGATGTCGCCGCGCCGCTGCACGAGCGTGCCGACGACCTTCGCACCCGCGGTGTCCGCGAGCAGCGCGAGCTCGCCCAGCGAGCGCTCGAGGTGCTCGCGGTCGCGCCCGGCGTGCCCCACGAGCACCGCGTTCTCCCAGCGCGGCGGGCGCGGCACCTCGTAGGGCACGGCCTTCACGCGCGGCCCCCCACTTCCAGCTCGTAGGGGAACGGCGTCAGGTTCTCGATGCTGCCGTCGGCGCGCACCGCGACCAGGTCCTCGATGCGGCAGCCCATGCCCTTCGAGGGGTAGTAGAGCCCCGGCTCGACCGAGACGACGTGGCCGGGCGCGAGCGTCACCGTGTTCGACTCGCCGCCGCCCAGGCGCGGGCCCTCGTGCACCGCGAGCCCGACGCCGTGCCCGAGGCCGTGGACGTAGCCCTCCTCGGTGCCGGGCGCCGAGCGCTGGGTCGCGTGCCCGCGCTGCTCGAACACGTCGCACGTGAGGTCCTGGTACGAGCGGCACAGCACGCCGGGCTTGAGCGCCCCCATCGCCGCGTCGAACGCGGCGCGGCAGTCGGCGTAGAGCGCCTTGAGCGGCGCGGGCGCGGGGCCGACGCAGAACGTGCGCGTCATGTCGGTGTGGTAGCCGCCGCCGGCCTCGCCCGGGAAGATGTCGACGATGATCGACGCGCCCGTACGCACGGCCTCGGCGTCGTTGCCGCGGTTGTGCGGCACGCCGGCGTCGCGGCCCTGCGCGACGATGCTCTCGCCGTCCTCGGCGAGCCCGTGCTCGGCGAACGTGCGGTGGATGAGCGCGCGCACGTGGCCGAGCGTGACCACCGGGTGCGTGCCGTCGGTGAGCTCGCCGTCGCGCGGCCGCAGCGACGCGAGGTAGTCGCGCACGCGGCCCATCGCGTCCATCGCGCCGCGCGAGGCGCGGCGGATGGGCTCGAGCTCGGCCTCGTCCTTGGTCGCCATCGCGACCGCGATGACGTCGGGCTGGCCCGCGTCCACGGTGATCCCCGGAGCCACCTCGCGCAGACGCGTGAGCAGCGCGTACGCGAAGCCCATCGGCGTCTCGCCCGCGAACGCGACCGATCCCTCGATGCCCAGCGTGCCGGCGATGTTGGCCATCAGCTGCGCGAGGGCGTGCCCCTGCGACTCG
Source organism: Candidatus Eiseniibacteriota bacterium (assembly GCA_037917155.1). GTDB lineage: Bacteria > Eisenbacteria > RBG-16-71-46 > RBG-16-71-46 > RBG-16-71-46 > CAIXRL01. Next base: position 1,908 of record JBAIWU010000410.1, on the reverse strand, counting down.
GCGCTCTTCACCATCGCGAGGAAGCCGTGCTGCGCGTACGTCGACCACTCGCAGCCGGCGAGCGCCGCCTGGTCGCGCTCCATCGGGTCCACGACGAGGTGCGCGCGGCCGTCGGCGGCGCGGAAGTAGATCCCGTGGTGGATCTTCTGCCCGGTGCACCAGTGGAGCGCGGGGCAGTAGCGGTCGTGCGCGAGCACGACCAGCCCGGCGAGGCCGCGCTGCTGCATGAGGCGGTCGAGATCGGAGCGCATGGGGATCCTCGGCTGCGGGTCGGGCGCGGGCGTGCAGGGAGGATCCGCGCCCGGGCGGGGACGAGCGCATCCATGCTACGGCACGGGCGGCCCCGCGGGGAAGCGCTACTCGACCCAGGCCCGCGAGCGGCGCCCGGTCCGCAGCAGCAGGGCGATCGCCATGCCGAACGTGAACCCGCCGATGTGGGCCCACCAGGCGACCCCGCCCCCGCCGCCGCCCAGCGCCAGGGTGCCCGTGAAGAACTGGACGACGAACCACAGGCCCAGCACGAGCAGCGCCGGGAGGGACACGATCTGGATGAAGAACACGACGGGCACGAGCGTCAGCACGCGCGCGCGCGGGTAGAGCACGGCGTAGGCGCCCAGCACGCCGGCGATCGCGCCGCTCGTGCCCACCGTGGGCACCGGCGACCACGGGCTGATGACGACATGGAGCGCGGCCGCGGCGACGCCGCTCGCGAGGTAGAAGAGCACGAACCCCGCGTGGCCCATGCGGTCCTCGACGTTGTCGCCGAAGATCCACAGGTACCACATGTTCCCGATGAGGTGCACCCAGCCGCCGTGCAGGAACATCGACGTGACGATCGTCGCGAGCGCGGGCCCCGCCGGCTCGCCGCCGCCGAACACCTGAGCGACGCGGTGCGGCACGAGCCCCCAGCCGACGACGAGCCCCGTGAGCCGCGGCCCGAGCGCGAGCTCGAACACGAACGCGAGCGCGTTCGCCACGATGAGCGCGCGCGTCACGGTCGGCACGGTGCTGGCGGGATTCTCGTCGCGAAGCGGGATCATGGATTCGTGAAACCTCGGCGGCCGCGCGCCGCGGAGAGCGGGAGGTTCGCCGCTCGAGGAGCGTGGTTTGACGCTCCGGACGGCCATTCCTATCCTGCGGACGAACGCGACAAAACACGATGGATCCGATCGCCGGCGGCCGACATCAATTGGCGTCGGCCGTCGTCCGTTGGACCATCATCCCCGAGGATTCGTCATGTCAAACGCAACCGCCGTCAACGACCAGAACTTCGACGCCGAGGTGCTCAAGTCCTCCACGCCCGTGCTGGTGGACTTCTGGGCTCCCTGGTGCGGGCCCTGCCGCGCCGTCGCCCCCACCGTGGAGGCGCTCGCGAACGAGTTCAGCGGCAAGCTCAAGGTCGTCAAGCTCAACACCGACGAGTCGGGCGAGGTGGCCATGAAGTACGGCGTCACGTCCATCCCCACGCTGATGGTGTTCAAGGGCGGCGAGATGGTCGAGCGCGTGCTCGGCAACCGGCCCAAGGCCGATCTCGTCAACGTGGTCTCGCGCCACCTGTAACCGCGGCGCGTCCTGCCCCGCGGCCCGGCCTCAGGGCCGGCGCGCGAGCGAGGCGAGCGCGCGCGGCAGCCGCTCGCACACGTCCGACGCCACGAGCCCGACCGGCGCGATCTCGCGCGCGGCCGCGTCCCCGGCGGCGCCGTGCGCCCACACCGCGAGCCGCGCCGCGTCCCAGGGCGCGAGCCGCTGCGCGAGCAGCGCGGCGATCGCGCCCGTGAGCACGTCACCCATGCCCGCCGTGGCCATGCCGGCGTTGCCCGTGGGGTTGACGCTCGTGCGCCCGTCGGGCGCGGCGACGACCGTGGGCGCGCCCTTGAGCACGAGCACGCAGCCCCAGCGCGCGGCCCA
>JBAIWU010000409.1:0-2542 GCA_037917155.1 Candidatus Eiseniibacteriota bacterium | reverse complement strand
TCGGCGTCTCCGTGGTCTCCACTTCACGCGGGCTGATGACCGACCGCGAGGCCCGCGAGGCGGGGCTCGGCGGCGAGCTCGTCTGCCAGGTCTGGTAGGAGGGCGACATGTCGAGAATGGGCAAGCGTCCCGTCGCCATTCCCGCCGGCGTCACCGTCACGGTGGCCGAGTCCCGGGTGAAGGTGAAGGGCGCGAAGTTCGAGCTCTCGCACCCGATCCTCGCGGGCACGTCGGTGGTCGTCGACGGCGCGCAGGTGAAGGTCAGCGCGGACAAGCTCACGCGCAACCCGGCGTTCGGCACGATGCGCGCGCAGATCGCGAACATGGTGGCGGGCGTCACGACGGGCTTCAGCAAGACGCTCGAGATCGTCGGCACGGGCTACCGCGCGCAGATGGAGGGGAAGCGGCTGGTGCTCCAGCTCGGCTTCTCGCACCCGGTGAACTTCGATCCGCCGGAAGGGATCACGATCAAGGTCGAGACGCCCACGCGCCTGACGATCAGCGGCGCGGACAAGTGCCTCGTCGGCCAGGTCGCCGCGAACATCCGCGGCTATCGTCCCCCCGAGCCCTACAAGGGCAAGGGCATCAAGTACGAAGGCGAGTACATCCGCCGCAAGGCCGGTAAGGCTGCGGGGTCGGCATAACATGAGCGGACAACACAACAAGTACGAACGTCGCCGGATCCGCCGCTACCGGATCCGCAACAAGGTCGTGGGCTCGCAGGCGCGCCCGCGTCTCTCGGTGTTCCGCAGCTCCGCGCACATCTACGCCCAGATCATCGACGACTCCACGGGCGCGACGCTCGTGCAGGCGTCGAGCCGCGACGACGTCAAGTCGCTCGTCGAGGCGAAGGGCAAGGTCGGCGTGAGCGCGGCGGTCGGCAAGCTGCTCGCTCAGCGTGCGAAGGAGAAGGGCGTGGCCCTCGTCGCCTTCGACCGCGGCGGCTACCTCTACCACGGGCGCGTCAAGGCGCTCGCCGACGGCGCGCGCGCCGGCGGTCTCAACTTCTAGGAGGCCAGCCCATGGCGGGTCCCATGCGAGAGCGCCGTCCACCGCGCGAGCAGGAGGCGCCGAAGTCCGAGTTCCAGGAGCGGGTCATCAACGTGAACCGCTGCGCCAAGGTCGTGAAGGGCGGCCGCCGGTTCTCGTTCAACGCGATCGTGGCGCTCGGCGACCAGAACGGCCGCGTCGGCGTCGGCCTCGGCAAGGCGAACGAGGTCGCGGACGCCATCCGCAAGGCGGGCGAGGCCGCGAAGAAGAACATGTTCCACGTGCCGGTCACCAAGCACGGCTCGATCCCGCACATCGTCACCGGCAAGTTCGGCGCCGGCAACGTCATGCTGAAGCCGGCCTCGCCCGGCACGGGCGTGATCGCGGGCGGCGGCGTGCGCGCCGTGCTCGAGGTCGCGGGCGTGCAGAACGTGCTGACCAAGTGCCTCGGGTCGCGCAATCCGCACAACCTCGTCAAGGCGACCGTCGACGGGCTCAAGCGGCTCCGCCGTCCGTCGGACATCGCCGCGATGCGCGGCCGCACGCTGGCCGAGGTCTTCGGAAAGGGCCAGGCCCATGGCGCGTAAGCTCCGCATCACGCAGGTCAGGAGCGCCAGCGGTCACCCCAAGGACCAGGGCCTGACGGTCCGCGCCCTCGGGATCCGCCGAATGCAGCACACGGTCGAACTCAACGACACGCCCCAGATTCGGGGCATGGTCTTCAAGGTCCGCCACCTGGTGAAGGTGGAGGAGCTCAACTAGGTGGGTGACATGAGGATCGGATCGATTCGTCCCGCCGCCGGCGCGACGAAGGCCCCGAAGCGGCGCGGCAAGGGCGCGGCGACGGGCCTCGGCGGCACCGCGGGCAAGGGGCACAAGGGTCACAAGGCCCGCACGGGTGGCAAGATCCCCGCCTGGTTCGAAGGCGGCCAGATGCCCATCCAGCGCCGGCTGCCGAAGCGCGGCTTCCTGAACCCGGGCCGCGTCGAATACCAGGTCGTCAACGTCGGACGGCTCGCGAGCGCGACCGCCGGGACGGTCGTGGACGCCGCGTGGCTCAAGGGCCAGCGCCTCGTCCGGCGGCCGGGACCGGTCAAGCTGCTCGCGGGCGGCGAGATCAAGGTCGCGCTGACCGTGAAGGTGGATGCCGCGAGCGAGGCCGCGACGAAGGCGATCGAGGCGGCCGGCGGCAAGGTGGAAACCCCGAACCCCCAGGGCTGATCGACGATGCTCGAGAAGCTTCGCAACATCTTCCAGGTACCCGAGCTGCGCCGGCGCATCCTCTTCACGCTGGGGCTGTTCGTGGTGTACCGGCTGGGTGAGCACGTCCCCACGCCCGGCGTGAACCTGGCCGCGCTGACGGCCGCGTTCCGCTCGCAGGCCGGCGGCCTCTTCGGCATGTACGACATGTTCGTCGGCCGGGCCTTCTCGCGCGCGACCATCTTCGCGCTCGGGATCATGCCGTACATCTCCGCGTCGATCATCCTGCAGCTGCTCGGCGCGGTGGTGCCCTACTTCGAGAAGCTCCGCAAGGAGGGCGAGGAGGGCCAGA
>JBAIWU010000408.1:0-2924 GCA_037917155.1 Candidatus Eiseniibacteriota bacterium | reverse complement strand
CTGGGCGCGCTGCTGCCGGGCGCGGCCCTGCCGGCCGTGCGGCGCATGGCCTGGCTCAAGGGGTCCGTGGCGGGGGCGCGGGAACGCAAGGGCTCACTGACAGCCGGGGGGCGCGCGTCGTGAGCGGCTTCGAGGTGACGGCGGTGATCCCGGTGCGGGACGGGCTGCCCGACGTCCTGGAGGCCGTGGAGTCCGTGCTCGCGCAGACGCAGCCGGTCGCCGACATCGTGCTCGTTGACGACGCCTCGCGCGACGGCTCGGCCGAGGCGGTCGAGCGCCGCTTCCCCGGGCGCGTGCGCGTCGTGCGGGGCACGTTCGGAAGCGCCGGCGCGGCGCGCAACGCGGGCGTGAAGGCCGCGCGCACCGCGTTCGTGGCCTTCCTGGACGCGGACGACCTGTGGTTCCCCGAGAAGCTCGAGGTCGCGCGCCAGAAGCTCGAGGCCGCGCCGGGCGCGGACTGGTTCTTCAGCGACGGCGCGTTCCGGACGCTCGAGGGCAAGCTGCATGCGTCCTGGTTCACGCTCTACGCGGCGGTCTCGGAGCCGTGGTGCGGCTCGCCGCTCGAGGAGCTCTTCCAGGTCAATTTCGTGCTCACGTCCTCGGTCGTCGTGCGCCGCGCGGCGTTCGAGGCCGTGGGCGGCTTCGACGAGCGGCTGACGCACGCGGAGGACCTCGACCTGTGGATCCGGCTGTCCCGGCGCGGGCTCGCGACGGCGTCGCGGCGCGCGCTCGTGCGCTACCAGCACCGCGAGGGCGGGCTCACGCGCCAGACCGAGAACCGCCTGCGGGGCGGCGCGACGCTGTTCGGCTGGCTCGCCGCCGACGGCTCGCTCTCCCGGCGCGTGCGGCGCCTCGCGCGCCGGCGCGCGTCGCTCTACCGGTTCAAGCTGGGCATGACCTACCTGCGCGAGGGCCGCCGCCGCGAGGCGATGCGCGAGATGGCCGGCGCGTGGCTGTTTCCCGAGCGCACGGTGCCGGTCGTGTTCGGCATCGGCGCGGCGCTGCTGCCGGCATTCGCGTTCCGCCGGCTGCGCACGTTCCGGCCCGCGGTCGCGACGACGATGCCGCTCGTGGCGATGCCGCGCGTGACGCTCGAGGGCTGGGCCGAGGGCGCGGCGCTGGCGCGCCCGGCGGCGGGGGAGCGACCGTGACGACCCAGCCGGGCACGGGACCGCGGGACGTCGCCGCGGAGGTGCGGGGTGCCGCGCGCCGCGAGGCGCGGCGCTGGGCGGGCGCGGGGCCGATCGTCATCGCCACCGCGATCGTGGTCGTGTTCATGACCGCGTTCATCATCCTCGACTACACGTTCGACCAGGACCCCCACCGCGTCATCAAGGTGGGCCTGGGCCTGCTCGCCCTCGGGCTCGTGATGAGCCGGCCGCACGCCGGCCTGCTGCTGCTTCCCGTCGTGACGCCGTTCCTCACCTGGGTCCCGCCGCTGCCCGTGCCGGGCCTGAACGCGCTCAACGTGCTCCTGTTCGGCGTGTTCAGCTCCTTCGCGGTGGCGCAGGTGCTGGCGCACCGCCCGCTCATGCGGCTCGGCGCGGTGGGCCCGGCCATCCTCATGCTGCTCGGGCTGGCGGCGCTGTCCATCGTGCGCGGCGCCGCGGCCCCGACGGGCTACGGCTACAACGCCGCGAACGCGTTCACGCAGCTCGTCCGCTCGTCCTCGACGTTCGCCACCTACTTCATCGTGCTCGCGATGTCGCGCGACGCGAAGGACCGCCGCCGCATCACGTGGGCGGTGCTCGTCGGCCTCGGGCTCGAGGCGTTCATGACCATGCGGCTCGGCCGCAACGGCTCCGGTTCGCGCGCGACCGGGTCCATCGGCCAGGCGAACGAGCTCGGCGCCTACCTCGCGCTGTTCAGCGTCGTGGCCGCGGCGATCGCGGTCGGGGCGCGCGGCTGGTTCGGCCGCCTCGTCGCGTTCGGGATCTTCCTGCTGGGCGGCTACGGCATCATGCTGTCGCTCTCGCGGGGCAGCATGCTCGCGATCGTGGCCGGGCTCGGCATCGTGCTGTGGCGCCTGTCGCGCTGGGCGCTCGTGCTCATGGTCGTCGCGCTCGCCTCGGCGCCGCTCTGGGTGCCCGACTACGTCGTCGAGCGCGTGAACAGCTCGCGCGTCGAGGACCAGGACGAGAACGGCGCGCTCGACCCGGCGTCGGAGGCGCGCATCATGACGTGGCGCGCCACGATCGAGGTCATCACGCACCACCCGATCGACGGCGTCGGCTTCACCGGCCTGCAGTTCGTGCTCCCCGACGTGGGCGCGGCGATGGGCCTGACCGACATCAAGGACTCGGCGCACAACACCTACCTGCGCATGCTGAGCGAGCTCGGCGCGTTCGGCCTGTTCCTGTTCGTGTTCGTGCTGTGGAAGGTCTGGCGCGTCTCCGAGCGCGCGGCGAAGGCGGCGCGATCGCGGTTCGACCGCGCCATCGCCGTGGGCACCGGCGGCGCGGTCGTCACGATGCTCGTCTCCTGCGCGTTCGGCGACCGCTTCTGGAGCCCCGTCGTCGTGAGCAGCCTGTGGGTGATGGCCGCCGTCACGGAGGACTCGCTCCGCCATCCCGCGCCCGAGGGGGCGTCGTGAGCGGTCGCGCGCTGCGCTGGCTCCTGAGCCTGGGCGCGGGCGCCACGATCCACCAGCGCGGTCCGGCCCGGCTCACGATCGTGCGCCACCACCGGGTCTACGCGGATGACGACCGCCCGTTGTACGCGCTCGGCGTGGGCGAGTCGATGTTCGCGCGCCAGCTCGCGACGTTCGCGCGCGCGGGCGTGCCGCCCGTGACCGTGCGCGAGGGGCTCGCCTGGCTCGCGCTCGGCGGGCCCGGCCACCGCGTCGCGCTCTCGTTCGACGACGGCCCCGATCCGGTGCGCACGCCGGCGCTCCTCGACGCGCTCGCCGAGCTCGACGTCAAGGC
>JBAIWU010000407.1:0-1892 GCA_037917155.1 Candidatus Eiseniibacteriota bacterium | reverse complement strand
CGTTGAGCGCCACGTGCACGACGGTCGCGAGCCCGAACCAGATCGCGTGCTGCTTGGTGAAGAACGCGGCCGCGAGCAGCAGCGCCGAGCCCACCGCGGCGGCCGCGCCCTCGCGGAAGCGCAGCAGGGCGAGCGCGCCCAGCGACAGCGCCAGCATGAGCGAGTCCGGGCGCGCCACGTCGGAGTGCCCGCCCCCGGCGGCGCCGTAGCCCATGTAGTACAGGCCCACGCCGGCCGCCGCGAACGTCCACGAGCGCGTCTCCCGGCGCAGGATCACCGCGACCAGCGCGCCGATCGCCAGCGAGGCCAGGAACGAGACGAGCCGCCCGGCCAGGAAGCCCGGCCCGAGCACCTTCGCGAACGCGGCCGTGACCACGGTCCAGCCGGGCATGTAGGCGAGCGTGATGAAGTCGATCGACGGCTTCACGTACAGCGGCTGGCCGTGCAGCAGCCGCACGACGTGGTCCATCATCACGCCCTCGATGTAGTCCATCTCGGCCGGGTAGCGCAGGTGCGAGAGCGCCAGGCGCAGGTACAGCCCGGTGGCCGCGGCCGCGAGCGCCCAGACGAGCGCGGGGGCGAGCCGGCGGGTCATCGCGCGACCGCCGTGGATTCGGCCGCCCACAGCCGGCGCAGCTCGAACAGGTGCACGGTGCCGAGCACGCGGCCGTCGTGCGTCACCGGCAGCGTCGCCACCCGCGCCGGCTCGAGGAACGCGGGCGGGCGCACGGCCGGGTGCTCCGGGTCGGTCAGCACCGCCACCAAGCGCGCGCCGTACGGCCGCAGCCGCGCGAGCCGGTCGGGCGTGATCTCGTTCGCGCGCATCGGCCAGCCCTCTCGGTCCGCGCGGAACAGCAGCCGCGGGTCGGTGGGCGGCAGCGTGTTGTAGTCCGACGCGATCAGCAGCTCGCCGCGCGGCACGTGTGCCCCGATCACGGGGCCGGCCTCGGTGCGCAGCCAGTCGACGCGGTCGTAGCCGACGCGCCGCGGCATCCACAGCGCGACGGCCAGGAAGATCGCGAACACGACCGCGCCCGCGGCCACCGGGCCGAAGCGCGGCAGGCGGGTCCACAGCCAGTCCGCGCCCAGCGCCACCAGCATGGCGGTCGGCGCGATGAACGGCATCTGGTAGTAGTCGTGCATCGCGTTCAGGCGGAAGAAGACGAGCACGTGCAGCACGCAGTTCGCGTACCACAGCAGCGCGATCGCGCGTGCGTCCGGCGGCCGGCGGCCCGCCACGGCGCGGGCCGGCGTGCGCAGCGGCGCCAGCAGCCCCAGCACGACGCCGGCCGGGGTCGCGAGCTCGTAGACGAGCCGGCGCGCGATGCGGACCCAGCTCGCCACCTCGAGGCGCTCCTGCCAGGTGCCGGTGTAGCGCCACACCGGGTTCACCTCGCGGTAGAAATCCGGCAGGAACGACCAGTCCGGCACGGTCGCGTTGACCTTGTCGACGTGCTCGCGCCACAGCAGGAACGCGCCGATGGCGGCCGCGAACGGGGCCATCGCGCGCAGGGCCCGGCCCGGCGAGGAGTCGTGCGCGAGCACCGCGAGCAGCGGCAGGCCGACCGTGGCCAGGTACGGGCCCTTCACCAGCCCGGCGCCGAGGCCGCACAGCACGCCCCAGACCATGTGCGCGGTGCTGGCCTCTTCGTGCGCGCGCAGCGCGTGGTAGAACGTGCCGTTGACCAGCGCGATCACGCTGAACTCGATGTGCGGCACACGCGAGAAGTACTGCGAGAGCGGGATGGCCAGGTAGGCCAGTGCGGTCAGCCGGCCGACCCGCGGCCCCGCGAGACGGCCCGCGATCGCCCCCGCGTACACGGTGGCGACCACGCAGAAGAAGAGCGACACGAGCCGGTCCCACACCGGATCCGGGCCGAACGCGCGGTAGA
>JBAIWU010000406.1:0-2082 GCA_037917155.1 Candidatus Eiseniibacteriota bacterium | reverse complement strand
GGACGAGGTCGGGCGAGGTGGCGTAGCCCTTGGCGTGGCCGATGGTGGCGTGGCCGTCGTAGAGCATGTGGTAGCGCGGCCGCTCCGGGAACGAGGTGTCCTCGAACACGATCGGGAACGTCAGGTTGGCCTCCCACCACGGCTGGCCCGCGGTCTGGACCGGGTTGCCGCTCGAGCCGGTCCACAGGCTGTCATCGAAGAGCGGGAACGTGGTGGTGCCGTTGCTGCCCGAGCTGGCGACCGGGTTGCCGTAGTAGAGGTAGAGCGTCATGCCGCCGGGCGGGATCGAGGGCACGCGCACCCACAGGAGCGCGTTCGTGCCCGCGGGATCCCACGTCTCGACCCAGTGCGGCAGCACGGTGAGCCCGTCGCTGTCGGTGACCCGCAGGTCGTTGCCGTCGGCGCGCGCGCGTGCGAAGTCGAACGACGCATCCAGGGTGATCCGCACCTGGTAGTCGGTCAGCGTGGTCGCGGCCGGGTTGGCGACGGTCACGGCCCGGCGCCAGGGCCAGCTGCCGGAGAAGTCGCCCTGGGCGCGGGCCGCGCACGGCAGCAGCAGCCCGAGCGTGGCGAGCAGCGCCGCGAGCATCGGGAGCGCGTATCTGCGAGAGATCGAGGTCATCACGAAGCCTCCTGGACGTCCCTGTCGCCTCGGTGGGGTGCTCAGCGGGACAGACGGACCACGGTTCGGGTGAAGCGCTCGCCTCCCACGACGAGGCGGGCGAAGTAGAGGCCTGCGGGCAGCGGCCGCCCCGCGGCATCGCGGCCGTCCCAGGCGAGCCGGTGGACGCCGGCGTCGCGCTCGCCGCGGACGAGCGTGCGCACGAGCCGGCCGTCGACGCCGAAGATCTCGAGCCGGACCGCGCCCGGCCGCGTCAGGCTGAACTCGAGCGTGGTCGAAGCGCCGAACGGCGACGGCATCGCGGGGGCGAAGCGCGTGGGCGACGCGGGCCGATCGGCCGCGGCGGTGGGCTGCTCGGCGCCGACCGACGCCGCGGGCTCGGGCTCGGCGTAGGGGCGCAGGTACACCCAGTCCACCGCGAGCGCGTGGGCGGTGTCGCCATTGTTCTTGAACTCGATCGGCAGCGGGCCGGCCGGCACGCCCGCGGTGAGCGAGCCCGCGGCCGTCGCGGCGTGGTCGACGAACACGCGGCCCAGCGTGGAGGAGACCCACGCGTCCTCGTAGACATGGAACTCGCCGGGCGGCGCGCCGAGGCTCGCGGCGTGCCACGTGCCGTCGAAGGCCGCCAGGTAGAGCGCGTAGCCCATGCCCGTCGGCGTGGTCGCCTCGACCAGCAGCCCCGGCCAGGCGTTGCCGACGATGAAGCCGCCCCACTTGGCGGTGCCCGGGGCGCTGTCGAATCGCGCGCGGAAGCCCAGCGCCACGCCGGGCGAGTACGTGGCCGGCGAGACCAACGCGGCGCCGGCGGGCAGGCTCAGCATGCCGTCCGCGGCGGTGGGCGTGCCGCTCGGGATCCAGCCCATGCCGGGGCCGCCCTGGCCGTACTGCATCCACGGGCCCTCGGGGCTCGTCGAGGTGCAGAAGCCGTTCTTGTAGGGGACGCCGCCCGTGTAGAAGAGGTACCAGGTGCCCTCGAAGTGGCGCAGCACCGGGTCGGCGCACTGGCCCTGGTCCCAGCCGTGGCTGCCGGTGACGAGCGGCAACGGCGAGCGCGTCCACGTGACCGCGTCGGGCCGCACCGGCGCTCCGTCGGCGACCGCCGGGGCCTTCGCGAAGCCCATCGACCAGCCGTACGCGCCCGAGCTGCCCTGGTAGTAGACGTAGTAGGTGTCGCCCACGAGCGTGAACGAGGGCGTCCAGAGCCCATTGGCGTCCCAGGTGCCCGGCGTCGGCGCGAGGATCACGCCGGCGCTGGTCCAGGTGAGCAGGTCGCCGGTGGCGTCGGCGCTGGCCAGGTACATCGAGCCGGGGCCCGAGCCGGGGAAGTAGACCATCCAGTAGCGGCCGTCGACCACGACCGGCGTGATGCCGTCGGGCTCCTTCAGGACCGCGACGCCGGTGCCGTAGCCCGCCAGGGCCTCGAAGCCGGTCCAGTGGATGAGGTCGGTGGACTGGCAGTG
>JBAIWU010000405.1:0-3208 GCA_037917155.1 Candidatus Eiseniibacteriota bacterium | reverse complement strand
CGCCGGACGCCTCGTACCGCGAGGCGCTCGCGACGCTGCGCGAGGCCGTGCGCGACACCGCGGATCGCCCCGACGATCCGGCGCGGCTCGACGCGCTCGGCGCGGCGCTCGTGCGCCTCGCGCGCTTCGACGAGGCGGACCGCGTCTTCCGCCGCGTGCTCGATGCGCGCCCCGGCGACCGCGCCGCGCTCGCCGGTGCGGGCCACGTCGCGCTCGCGCGGCAGGAGGCGGCGTCCGCCGAGAGCCTGCTCGCCCTCGCCGGCGACGCCGAGGGCGCGGCGTCCGACCTCTACGTCGCGCGCCTGCGCCGCCACGAGTACCGCGCCGCGGCCGGGCTCGCCGAGTCGCAGGGCGAGGGTGGCCGGCGCGAGATGCTGGAGCGGATCGACGGGCAGTGGCCGCCCGCCGCGCCCGTCTCCGGCCGCGACGCGGTGATCCCGTTCGTGCGCCAGTGGCCGGTGCCGCTCGTGCGCGTGACGCTGAACCGCCAGGAGGTGCTCATGGCGGTGGACCCGGGCGCCCCGGAGCTGCTCATCGATCCCATGGCCGCGCGCCGCTGCGCGATCGAGATCGTGCCGGGCGAGCGCTCGGTGGGCTGGTGCGGCTCGCGCGTCGCCACGCGCAACGCGGTCGTGCAGAAGCTGCGCCTCGGCGGCTTCGAGCTATCCGGCGTGCCCGCGGCGGTGACGCCGCTCCACAAGTACACGCTGGCGGTGAACCCCGAGGGCGCCGACATCGCGGGCGTGATCGGCCTGCCGCTGCTCGAGCGCTTCGGCGTCACGCTCGACTTCCGCAGGCAGCAGCTCGAGCTGCGCGCGAGCCGCGCGGCGCCCGCGCGCCCGGGCCAGCGCGTGCCGTTCGAGCGCTGGGGCGAGAACGCGCTGGTGGTGTACGGCTCGCTGCAGGGCGGCCGGCGCATGGCGTTCCAGGTGGGCACGGGCCTGCCCGAGGCGGCGCTCGGCTCGACGCCCGAGACGTTCGACGAGGTCGGCGCGCGCCCCGGGCGGTTCGCCAACCTCGTGCGCGCGCTCGGCACGGCGCTGCAGGGCCGCCCGTGGGCGCAGGTCGTGGCCTCCTCCCTCGCCGTCGGCCCGCTCGCCGTCGACCACGTCGACTGCTGGAGCGGCGCGATGGACGCCGGCGAGCTGTGGCGCTACGGCGCACGCCTGGACGGGCTGCTGGGCCCGAAGTTCTTCGCCGGCCGCCGCGTCACGTTCGACTGGCCGGGCCGCGAGCTGGTCTTCGAGGACCGCTAGGCTGCGGCCCGGGCCCGGGACGATCCCACACTGCGTTGCCACTCAATAGGATGCGTGATCGTACCGCGCCTCGGCGGCAGCGCGGCGAGCTTGATAAACCATTGATCCTTTGACCGAAGCGTGACATGCTCTCGGTCGTCCAATCCTCTCCGCTCAGCGCGGCTGCCCTCGATCGGGGCCCTCATGAGCGAGACCTACTCGTCCCCCGAGCCAGGCATCACCGCGACGCTCCTCGCGCGCGCGCGCGACGGGGACGTGCAGGCGTGCTCGAAGTTGTTCGCGCGCCTGAGGCCCCGGCTGCGCCGCTGGGCGCACGGGCGCCTGCCGCAGCGGGCGCGCGACGGCCTCGACACCGAAGACCTCGTACAGGTGACCCTGATTCGTGCGTTGAAGCACGTGAGGGAGTTCGAGCCGCGCCACGAAGGCGCCTTCCTCGCGTACCTCCGGCGGATCCTGCTCAACCAGGTCCGCGACCAGCTGCGGCGCGTGAAGCGCGCGCCGGAGCGGAACGAGCTGCACGACGACCTCGCGGACGGCGCGCCGTCGCCCCTCGAGCGGGCCATCGGCCGCGACGCGATGGAGCGCTACGAGCGCGCGCTCGCGGAGCTGGCCCCGGACCAGCGGGAGGCGGTCATCCTGCGCGTCGAGATGGGATACACGTACGAGGAGATGGCCGAAGCGCTCGGGCGTCCGTCGCCCAACGCGGCTCGGCTCGTCGTGGTGCGCGCGCTCGTCCGGCTCGCGAAGGCGATGCGCGATGCCCGCTGACCGCGAATCCGAGCTGCGGCGCCTCGCCGAGGAAGTCGCCGACGGTCGCGCCGTCGACTGGGACACCGAGAGCGCGGACCATCCCGAGGGCCGCGCGGTGTTCGACGAGCTGCGCACCGTGGCGGCGGTCGCCGAGCTGAGCCGCGAGCCCGAAGAGGCCCCGGCCGCGCCGGACCACTGGGGCCCGCTGCGCCTGCTCGAGCGGATCGCGACCGGCGGCTTCGGCGAGATCCACCGCGCCTTCGACCCGGCCCTCCAGCGCGAGGTGGCGCTCAAGCTCTGGCGCGCGGACCGCACGCCGCCGGGCGCGGCCCGCGCGCTCTTCCTCGCCGAGGCCCGCCGGCTGGCGCGCCTGCGGCACCCCAACGTCGTCACCGTCTTCGGCGCGGACGAGCACGACGGCCGGGTCGGGCTGTGGATGGAGCTGCTGCGCGGCCAGACGCTCGAGGAAGTGCTCGCGCGGCAACGGCGGCTGGGCGCGGACGAGGCCGCCACGATCGGCGCGAGCCTGTGCCGGGCGCTCGCCGCGGTGCACGCCGCGGGCCTCGTGCACCGCGACGTCAAGACCGCGAACGTGATCCGCGAGGAGGGCGGCCGCGTGGTGCTGCTCGACCTCGGCACGGCGGGCGAGACGACGAACGGCCTCGCGACGGACGGCTCGCTCTCGGGCACGCTCCACGCCATGGCGCCCGAGCAGGCCCGCGGGGAGGACGTCGGCCCCGCCGCGGACCTGTACGCGCTGGGCGTGCTGCTCTACCGGCTCGTGAGCGGCCGGTTCCCGACCGAGGCGCGCGACGCGATGGAGCTCGCGGCCCGGATCGCGCGCGGCGAGCGCACGCCGCTCGTCGACGCGCGCGCGAACCTGCCCTCCGACTTCGTGTGCGTGGTCGAGCGCGCGCTCGCGACGACCCCCGGCGACCGCTTCCGCAGCGCCGGCGAGATGGAGCGCGCGCTGCTCGGCACGCTGGGCGAGGGTGGCGCCGGGCCCGCGCGCGGCCGCGCGCGCCTCGCCACGTGGCGGCCGGTCCTGCTCGGCGCGCTGGCCGTCGTCGTCGTGGTGGCCGCGGTCGCCGTCGCGGCGCGCCTGTACGGCCAGCGCGCGAGCGCCGGAGGGCCGGCGGCGGCCTCGCGCGGGACGCCGGCCGTCGAGCCGAGGCCCGGGCCCGCGGCGGCGGCCGGCCGCC
>JBAIWU010000404.1:0-4787 GCA_037917155.1 Candidatus Eiseniibacteriota bacterium | reverse complement strand
CAGCACGATGCGGCCGCGCTCGCGCGGCGCGCCGTCGAACGGGTCGTGGGCGAGCAGCCAGTGGCCGTCGAGGTCGAGGTAGTCCGCGAGCGGGGCGAGCTGCGCCGCGGCCGACAGCCCGAGGCTGCTCTCGACCATCGAGCCCAGCAGGACCTTCATGCCGTGCGCGCGCGCGGCGTGGATCATGCGGCGCATCTCGCGCAGGCCGCCCGTCTTCATGATCTTGAGGTTGATGCCGTCGACGCGCCCCGCGAGCCGGCCCACGTCGGCGAGCACGTGGCAGCTCTCGTCCGCGAACACGGGGATCGGGCTGCGCTCGCGCACCCACGCCAGCCCGTCGAGGTCGCCGCGCGGCACGGGCTGCTCGACGAGCTCGATGCGCAGCGGCTCGATCTCGCGCAGCACGCGCACGGCGTCGGCCGGCGCCCACGCGGCGTTCGCGTCCACCTGCAGCCGGCCGCCGTAGCGGGCGCGGACGCGCCGCAGGTTGTCCACGTCGCCGGGCCCGCCGAGCTTGACCTTGATCATCGGGAAGTCGAGCACCTCGTCGAGCTTGCGCTCCATCTCGGCCGGCTCCGCCATGCCGAGCGTCACGCACGAGACCGGCGTGTGCGTGCGGTCGAGGCCGAACAGCCGCCACACCGGCAGGCCCAGCTTCTTGCCGATCCAGTCGTGAAGCGCCATCTCGAGGCCGGCCCGCGCGGCCGCGTGGCCGCCGAGCACGCCGTCGAGCCGCGCGTCGAGCGCGTCGAGCGCGAGCGGGTCGTCGCCCAGGTGCGGCGCCCACGCGTCGAGCGCGGCGCGCACCGTCGCCTCGGACTCGCCGTAGTAGTGCGACGGGCCCGCTTCGCCGATTCCCTCGATCCCGTCGTGCTCGATCCGCACCAGCGTGTTGCGGTACTCCTGGTGCGAGCCGTGCGCGATCGTGAACGCGAAGCGCGTCCTCAGCGCCAGCGGTTCATGCCGAAGCCGCACCGCGTCTCCTCTCCTCGAGCCGGCGCATGAGCGTCACCGCCAGCGGGTCGGCGCCGAAGCGCACCGGGTCGGCGACCGTCACGCCGGTGCGCTGCGCCTCGTGCTCGATGGCGCGCCTGGCCTCCGGCTCCTGGAGCTGCATCGTGTTGAGCGCGACCCCGTACACGCGGCCGGGGCTCAGCCAGCCCGCGGCGCGCTCGTAGTCGCGGATCAGCTCGGAGAGCGAGCGGATGCGCGGCGCAGGGCCCGCGTCGGAGACGCGCAGGTGCGTGCGGCCCGTGACGTGGCAGAGGATCATCGCGTCCGGGCACGCGCCGTGGAGCAGCGACAGCGTGACGCCCGAGTACGAGGGGTGGTGCAGCGCGCCCTGGCCCTCGACCAGCACGATGTCGGCGTCGCGCGCCGCCTCGAGCACCATGTCCTCGACCGCGCCCGCGACGAAGTCCGCGGCCACCGCGTCCACGCACACGCCGCGGTCGGCGATGAAGATGCCCGTCTGGCCCGTGGCCACGAAGCCCGTGCGCACGCCACGCTGCTCGAGCTCGGCGCGGATCTCGAGCGCGGCCGTCATCTTGCCCACGTTGCAGTCGCTGCCCACGGTGAGCACGACGAGCGGCTCGAGGTGCGCGGCGCGGGCCGCTGCGATCGAGCGCTGCTCCGGCGGACGGCGTACGTCGTGGATGGCGCAGCCCTTCGACTCGGCGAGCGCCGCCAGCTCGGGGTCGTCGGCGAGGAACACGTGCAGCCCCGAGATCACGTCCCAGCCGCGCAGCAGCGCCTCGGCGACGACGGCGCGCCACGACGCGGGCAGGGCGCCGCCCTGCGGCGCGATGCCGATGAGCAGCGCGTCGGGCTCGGAGACCGATGCGGCCTCGAGGTTCGCGACGACCGGGATGTCGCCGCCGACGCCGGCACACGATTGCGCCGTTCGGCCCGCGCGCGTGGAGTCGATGACCGCCACGACCTCCTCGGGTCGGTAGCGGAGCACGCCCACGGCGCTCTTCGCGTCCGTGGCGTTGAAGCTGCCTTCGGCCAGCACGGCCAGTCGTCGCGTCTTTCCGAGCATCCCCGACCTTCCGCTCAGCGCAGCGTCTCGTACACCTGCACGTAACGCCCGACCATCTCGTCCGCCGTGAAGCGCTCGCGCGCCACGCGGCGGCCCCGCCGGCCCATCGTACGACGCAGCGACTCGTTGCCGAGCAGCTTGAGCGCCGAGTTGACGTAGCCGGCGACGTGGCCGGGATCGTGCAGGAACCCGGTGAAGCCGTGCTCCACGACCTCCGGCAGACCGCCCGCATTGGAGGCGATGACCGGCACTTCGGCGCTCATGGCCTCGAGGGCCACCAGCCCGAAGCTCTCCGAGGAGCTCGGCAATAGAAAGACATCGGCCAGCGGCAGCAATTCCTCCATGCAGTCCTGGTTGCCGAGGAACAGGACGTCCCGGTGCACCCCCAGCTCGCGCGCGAGCTGCTCGGCCCCGGCCTTCTCGGGCCCGTCTCCGACCATGACGAGCTTGGCCTGGAGCGACTTCCGGACCTCGGCGAACACTTGAATGACGACCGGTATGTTCTTGACCGCACGGAAGTTGGACGCGTGCATCAGGACGCGGGTGTCGGGGCCGGCGAGGCGCAGGCGGCCGTGCCGCCGGGGCGCGAAGACCTCCGGGTCGACGAAGTTGTAGATGATGTCGATCGGCCGGGTGACGCCGAACGTGGCCTCCGCCCGCTCCTTGAGGAACCGGCTCACCGCGGTGACGCGGTCCGAGGAGCGCATGCTGAACTGGGTGACGCGGAAGAACGACGGCTCCGCCCCCACGACGGTGATGTCCGTGCCGTGCAGCGTCGTCACCACGCCGAGGTGGCGCGGCAGCAGGATCTGGCGCGCCAGGTAGGCGCTGGTCGCGAACGGCATCGCGTAGTGCACGTGCAGGATGTCGAGCGAGTAGTTCTCGACCACCTCGACCATCTTCGCGGCGAGCGCGAGGTTCGACGGCGCCTCCTCGAACACGGGGTAGAACGCCGGCGAGGACTCGTGGAAGTAGATGTTCGACTCGAAGCTGCGCAGCCGGAACGGCAGCCGCGACGCGATCAGGTGCACCTCGAAGCCGCGGTGCGCGAGCTCGAGCGCCAGCTCGCTCGCCACGACGCCGCTGCCGCCGAAGTGCGCGTAGCAGCTGATGCCGATCTTGAGCCTGCGCTTCCTGCGGCGCGCGGCCCTCGCGGGCCCGCGCCTGGGCGCCGGGTCGCTCATGCGAACGTCCCTCCCGCGAGCAGCGCGCGCGCGTCGGCGATCACCAGCGGGCCGCGCGCGCGGTAGCCCTCCCCGAACGTGCCACCCGTGCGCGCGCCCAGCACGCGCGCGCGCGCCTCGATCTCGGCCAGGAAGCCGGGCCCGGTCAGGTACGTCGACGGCCCCGCCGCCGGATCGAGCTGGCTCGCGTGCGCGCGCAGCGCCGCCATGCGCCTCTCCCAAGTGGCAGTCACGTCCACGACGAGCCGCGCCCGCGCCTCGCCGCGGTAGAGCGCGTACAGCAGCCGCGACGGCCGCCAGCGCTCGCCGGCCGCGGGCCAGCGCGCGAGCCCGGCGAGGTAGCACGCGCGCGTCACGAGGTGGGACGCCTCGACGTGGTCCGGGTGCGCGTCGTCGCGGTCGGGCGCGACGACCAGCGCGGGCCGGTGCCGCCGCAGGCACTCGACGACGGCCTTGAGCTGCGCGTGCTCGTGCCGCGACAGTCCGCCGTCGGGCAGGTCGAGGCACTCGCGCGTCGCGACGCCCAGCGCGGCGGCCGCGGCCGCGGCCTCGCGCTCGCGCGTGGGCGCGTCGCCGCGCGTGCCCATCTCCCCGCGCGTCAGGTCCACGATCGCCACCGCGTGGCCGTGCGAGGCGAGCAGCGCCGCGAGCCCGCCGCACGTCAGCTCGACGTCGTCGGGGTGGGCGCCGAAGAAGACCGCCTCGCTCATCGCTCAGGCCTCCAGCAGGAGATGCTCGTGCACGCCGGAGGCTGTGCGCCGCGCGTGCTCCGCCGCCAGCTCGCACACGCCAGCCACCACGCCGGCGCCCGCGCGCGCGATCGGCTCGAGCGACGCGAGCCGGCGCTCCTGCAGCCGGTCCCCGGGCTGCAGCATGTAGCGCAGCCGCCGCCAGGCCGGATGCTCGCGGTCGAGCCGCGCGCGCACCTTGCCCGCGAGCCCCTCGTGCAGTCGCGCGAACTGGTAGTCCACCTTGCCGCGCGCGGACTCCACCATCTGCGGCAGGCTCGCGTCCAGCGCCCGCGAAGCCTCGCCGAAGCGCTCGAGCCCGCCGAGCGCGGCCTCGCGCGCGCGCGTCAACTCGCCCTGGAGCCCCGGCGGGACGCGGCGCTCCGCGAGCGCGGCCAGCACGGCGTCGGCGCCGGTGACCACCTCCCACGC
Source organism: Candidatus Eiseniibacteriota bacterium (assembly GCA_037917155.1). Lineage (GTDB taxonomy): Bacteria > Eisenbacteria > RBG-16-71-46 > RBG-16-71-46 > RBG-16-71-46 > CAIXRL01. Next base: position 402 of record JBAIWU010000404.1, on the reverse strand, counting down.
GTCGGCCCCGGCCGCCTCGACGAGCTCGAACGCCTCGGGGGGCATCCACGTCGCGCCGAAGCGCGGCACCGCGAGCGCCGGCCGCACGCCGACGCCCTCGAACACCTCGCGCAGTTGCGCGAGGTAGGCGATCTCGCCCGGACCGCACGCCATCGCGACCGTGGGGAACACGCCGTCCTGCACGGCGGGCCGCAGCGCCACGCTCGGGCTCAGCGTCAGGGCCGCGCCGCGGGCGCGCGCGTCGGCGGCCGCGATCTTGTGGCGCCGCCCGTCCTCGAGCTGGAACACGAACGACTCGAGCGAGGCGTCCGAGAGCGGGTGCCGGCCGGCGAGCGCCAGCAGCCGCGCGCCCGCCTCGCGCGCCGCGGCGTGCAGCGCGTCGGCGCGTCCGAGGTAGCGATC
>JBAIWU010000403.1:0-8505 GCA_037917155.1 Candidatus Eiseniibacteriota bacterium | reverse complement strand
CGCCGAGACGGCGCGCAGGCTCTCCACTTCCGCTTCCGAGAGTTCGCGCCACATGCCGCGCGCGATCTGGCCGAGGCGGATCGGGCCGTAGCCGACGCGGTGCAGGCCGGTCACGCGCAGGCCCACGGCCTCGCACCTGCGGCGGACCTGGCGGAAGCGGCCCTCGTGGATCTGCACCTCGATCATGATCGCGTCGAAGCCGGGATCGATCCGGCGCACGACCGCGGGCGCGCTCGTGACGCCCGGCTCGAACTCGACGCCGCGCGCGAGCCGCTCGAGCTGGCCGCGCGAGGGCTCGCGCTCGAGCCGCACGCGGTAGACCTTGCGCACGCCGTAGCGCGGGTGCATGAGCCGGTGCGCGAGCTCGCCGTCGTTCGTCAGCAGCAGCAGTCCGTTCGTGTCCGCGTCGAGCCGGCCCACCGGGTAGACGCGCGCGCCGCGCGGCAGCAGCTCCTTCACCGTGCGGCGCCCCTGCGGGTCGTCGAGCGTGGTGATCACGCCCACGGGCTTGTTGAGCACGTAGTAGACGTGCTGCTGCCGGCCGGGCAGCGGCCGGCCGTCGACCTCGATGCGGTCGCGCCCCTCCTCGACCGTGGTGCCGGGCTCGCTCACGACGCGCCCGTTCACGCGCACGTGCCCCTCGGCGATGAGCACGTCGCAACGGCGACGCGACGCGATGCCCCGGCGGGCGAGCAGCTTGTTCAGGCGGATCGACATGGTTCACTCCCCCGCGGCCGTCAGCCGCTCGATGCACTCGCGCGCCGCGGGATACTGCGCGAGCAGCGCCTCGCGCGACCCCAGCTCGAAGTCCGCGAACTCGAATCCCGGCGCCACCGTGCAGCCGACGAGCGCGTACGGCGTGCCCGCGGGCGCCTCGGCGCCGAACCACGTCCCGTGCGGCACCACGGCCTGCAGCCGCTCGCCGCGTTCCACGTCACGGCCGAGCACGATGCGCTCGTGCCCGCCGCCTGCCACGAGCAGGTGCAACTCGAGCGGCCCGCCCTCGTACAGGTGCCAGACCTCGTCGGCGCGGAGCCGGTGCAGCCGCGAGCGCCCGCCTCCGGGCAACAGGTACGCGATCGCGGTGCCGAGCGAGCGCGCGCCGGCGAAGCGCGCGGGCAGCGCGTCCGCGGCCACGATCTCGGTCGCGCGCCACGTCTCCCGGAAGAACCCGCCCTCGGGGTGCGGCGCCAGGCCCAGCGCGCGGATCCAGTACGCGGCGTCGCGGCTCATGGACGGGCGGCGGGGCGCAGCGCGCCCTCAGCGGCCGCCGCGCTCGTCGAGCGACAGCGGCGTGCGCTCGCCCTCCCCCTCGTCGGCGCCTTCGTCCTCATCCTGGTCGTCCTCGTACGCGTCGTCGAACTCGTCGTCCTCATCTTCGTCCTCGAATTCGTCGTCGTCGTACTCCTCGCCCGCTTCCTCCTCGTCGGACGCCTCGGGGAGATCGCCCGCGCCCGCGAGCGCGCTCGCCGCGGGCGCCTGCTCGTGCGAGAGCGCCATCGCCGCCTCGGCGCGCGCGGCATTCGCCTGCGCGATCGCGCTGTCGGCGTCGGCCAGCGAGAAGGCGACCCCGGCCTCCTCGGCGACCGTGTCCGCCTCGGCCGCCGCGACGGCCATCGCCTCGTCGAGCCCGGCCGCGGCCGTCCCGGGGGCGGCGCCGGTGGGCAGCGCCAGCGGCATGCCCGTGCCCGGGTCGAGCTCCATCATCTCGAGCTGCTCCGGCTCGCGCGCCGCCACGAGCGCGCGCAGCTCCTCGGGGCGCGGCAGCTCGGTGAGGTCCCGCAGGCCGAAGTAGTTCAGGAACCCGTCCGTGGTGCCGTAGAGCAGCGGCCGGCCCACGACCGTCGAGCGGCCCTTGATCGTGACGAGGTTGCGCTCGAGCAGCGTCGCGAGCACGCCGCTCGCGTCGACGCCGCGAATCGCCTCGATCTCGCTCTTCGTCACCGGCTGCTTGTACGCGATGATCGCCATCGTCTCGAGCGCAGCGCGCGAGAGTCGCGCCTTGCGCTTGCCGCGAAGCATGCGGCCCACCCACTCGGCCTGCTCCGGCGCGGTCGCGAACATCAGCCCGCCCGCCATCTCGTGCAGCTCCACGCCGGCGCCTCGCGCGGCGTACTCCTCGCCGAGCGACTGCACGGCGGCCTGGACCTCCTCGACGGGCGTCTCGAGCGCGTCGGCGAGCAACGCCAGCGTCAACGGCTGGTCGGACGAGAACAGCAGCGCTTCAATGGCCGAGCGCAGGTGTGTGGGCGGCATGGGCGTCGTTTCCTTCGGGCAGTTTCGGCAGGATGAGGATGTCGGCGAAGTTGGCGTCCTGGACGACGACGATCCGGCCCAGCTTCACCAGCTCGAGCAGGGCCATGAACGAGACCACGATCTCCATGCGCTCGCGCGCCGTCATCATGAGCGTGGAGAACCGCAGCTGCCCGTCCTCCGCGACCGTGCGCGCGATCAGCGACATCTTGTCCTCGATGTCCCAGACCTCGGTCTGGACCGCGTACACCGTGCGCTCGGGCCGGCGCGCCATGACGCGATTCAGCGCGTCGATCAGGTCGAACAGCGTCGCGGGCGCGAGCGGCAGCGGGCCGGCATCGTCCTCGGTCGGCACCATGCCGCGCTCGAACATCGCGCGGCGCTCCGCCTCCTGCTCCTTGAGGGTGCCGGCCGCCTCCTTGTAGAGGCGGTACTCGAGCAGGCGCTGCACGAGCTCCTCGCGCGGGTCGCCCTCGTCCTCCTCGTCGTCGGACCCGGGCAGCGGCAGCAGCATCTTCGCCTTGATGCGCATGAGCGTCGCCGCCATGACGAGGAAGTCCCCCGCCACGTCGAGGTCGAGCATGCGCATGATCTCGAGCGTCTGCAGGTACTGCGCGGTGATGTGCGCGATCGGGATGTCGTAGATGTCGATCTCGTCGCGCTTGATGAGGTGGAGCAGCAGGTCGAGCGGGCCCTCGAAGCGGGGCAGCTTGAACGTGACCGCGGGGCGCGGCCGCACGAGCGGCCCGCCGTCGCGGTCGCGCGCCGCCGGGCTCTCGACGAGCAGGTCGGGCGCGGACGCGCCCCGGTCGCCGTCGCCGTTCGCGTGCGCGGCCCGGTCGCCGTTGCCGCTCGCGGCCGCGTCGTCGCGCTCGTCGCTCACTGGGGTTCCACGACGGACTTGACGCCCATCGCGCTCCGGACCCGGTCCATGGTCTCGCGCGCGGTCGCGCGCGCGCGCTTCGTGCCCTCGTTCAGGACGTCCCGCACGGCGTCCGCGTCGGCCGCCCACGTCTCGCGGCGCTCGCGGATCGGCGCGAGCACCTCGGCCATGACCGCGGCGAGCCGCTTCTTGTCGGCGACGCACCCCAGGCGGCCGGCGCGGCACTCGGCCGCGATCGTGGCCGCCTCCCCCGGGTTGAACTTGCGGTGATACTCCCACACGACGCAGCCCGGGTGTCCATCGCTTTCGTCCGGCCCCGGCCGGCCGGGATCGTCCTTGCGGATCTTCTTCGGGTCCGTGTAGGCCTGACGGATCTTCTGCTCGAGCCCGGCCGGGTCCTCCGCGAGCAGGATCGTGTTGCCCACCGACTTGCTCATGCGGCTGCCGTCCAGCCCGCGCAGGCGGCCGAACTCCGTGACCAGCGCCTCGGGCTCGGGGAACACGGGCTCGCGGTCCCGGCAGTAGAGGAAGTTGAAGCGCCGGCCCAGCTCGCGCGTGACCTCGACGTGCGGCACCTGGTCGTCCCCGACCGGGACGTGGGTCGGCCGGTACAGCAGGATGTCCGCCGCCTGCAGCACCGAGTAGCCGAGGTGCCCGTACGAGATCGTCTGCTCGTCGAGGCCCAGGTCGCGCACCTGCTCCTTGAGCGTCGGGATGCGTTCGAGCCGCGCCTTGGAGATCAGCATGCTCAGCAGCAGGTGCAGCTCGGCGTGCTCCTTCACCGCGGACTGCACGAAGATCACGCTGCGCGCCGGGTCGAGCCCCGCGGCCAGCCAGTCGAGCACCATGTCCCACGTGTTCTGCTGCAGCTGGGAGGTGTCCTCGTACCCGGTCGTGAGCATGTGCCAGTCGGCGACCATGTGGTAGTTGGCCCAGCCCTCGTCCTGGAGGCGCACCCAGTTCTCGAGCGCCCCCACGTAGTTGCCGAGGTGGAGCCGCCCGGTGGGGCGCATGCCGGAGAGGATCCGGCCGGTCTTCGGGGCTGCCTGGCTCGCCAACGCTGCGCCTCCCTGCGTGAGTGTGGGGAAAGTCCCGCCGAGACTATCGAACGCGCCGAAAAGGGTCAAGAATCACGGGGTTCAAGTGTTACGTGAACCTCGCGGGACGCGCGAGCGCGCGATTCCCTCAGGCGCCGGCCTTGCGCGCCACGAGCAGCGTGAGGTCGTCGGTGGGCCCGCGCTCCCCCGCCCACTCGCGCACGGCCGCCACCAGCTCGCGCAGGATCGTCGCCGCGGGCTCGTCCGCGTGCGCGCGCACGGTCCGCTCGATGCGCTCGTCGCCGAACGGCTCGCCGGCGGCGTTCTCGGCCTCGGAGACGCCGTCGGTGTAGTGCACGAGCACGTCGCCATCGCGCAGCGCGATCGGGCGCTCCTCGTAGCGCGAGTCCGGCAGCACGCCGAGCGCGAGGCCGCCGTCCTCGAGCCGGTGGTGGGTGCCGTCGCGGTGCAGCAGGAACGGCGGGTTGTGCCCGGCGTTGCTGAAGATGAGCACGCCGTTCCGCCAGTCGAGCACGCCGTAGAACGCGGTGACGAACTTGTCGCGCTCGGTGCTCTCGTGCAGGAGCTGGTTCGCCTTGCGCATGACCGCGCGCAGCGCGAACTCGTTGCGGATCTCCGCGAGCAGGCTCATGCGGAAGCCCGCCATGAGCAGCGCCGCCGGGATGCCCTTGCCCGAGACGTCGGCGATCGCGAGCCCGATGCGGGTCTCGGAGACCGGGATGAAGTCGTAGTAGTCGCCGCCCACCTCGTCGTGCGGGATCGACGTGCCCGCGAGGTCGAACCCGGGCACGTGCGGCGAGCCCGCGGGCAGGAACGACTGCTGGATGTCGCGGGCGATCGCCAGCTCCTTCTCCAGCCGCCGGCGCTCGAGCAGGTCGGTCGCGACGCGCGCGCGTTCGACGGCGACGGCCGCCTGCGCGGCGAACGCCGACAGCAGCTCGAGGTGCCCGTCGTGGTAGGCGTCGTCGAGGTCGCTCTCGAGGTTGAACACGCCGATCGTGCGGCCTTCGATCAGGAGCGGCGCCGCGACCTCGCTGCGCGTCTGCGGCCGCGCGGCGACGTAGCGGGGGTCGGCGGACACGTCCGGCACGATCACCGGCTCGCCGGTCTTGGCGACCCAGCCCACGATGCCCTGGCCGATCTGCAGGCCGAACGCCTCGTCCGAGCCCTCGGGATAGCCCGACTCGCTCACCAGCTCGAGCAGGCGCGTGCGGCGGTTGACGAGGTAGATCGCGGCCGCGTCGTAGTCGACGACCTGGCGCAGCGACTGGAGGATGGCCGCGATGACCTCGTCGAGGTCGAACGGCGCCGCGAGCGCGCGCGTCACCTCGAGCAGAACCTCCTTCTCGAGCGCCCGCCGCTCGGTCTCCTGGTAGAGCAGCGCGTAGTCGAGCGCGAACGCCACGCTCTCCGCCGCGACCTCGAGCCGGTCGAAGTCGGCATCGGTGAAGTCGCCGGCGCGCTTGTCGAGGCACTCGATCGCGCCGAACGGCTCGCCGCGGCGCAGCAGCGGCGCGGCGAGCGCGTTGCGGACCGCGCGCACGGGGCCGCGCAGGTCCGTCGGCAGCGCCTCGCCCTCCCCCAGCCGCAGCGGGCGCTGCTGCGTCATGACCCAGCCCGCCAGGCCCTCGCCGCTCGCCACGCGCTCCTCGCGCGGGGCGCCGTCGCCCTCGGGGAACTCGCGCGCGACGAGCCGCCGGCCGCCGCGGCGCGCGATCCAGATGCGCACGGTCGAGCAGTCGACGAGCTTGCGGCACTGGCGGCTGGCGGCGCGCAGCAGGTCGTCGAAGTGCGCCGGCGCGGCGACGCCCTCGGGGCCCAGCAGGGCCTGCGCGGAGATGCGCGGCAACGCCGCGTCGGCGCCGTGCGCGTGGGGGTGACGAGCGTCGGAATTCACGACCGCACGCTAACATGCAGCGCCCGCGAGCCGCCACCGCCGCGGCGGGAACCGCTCATCCCGGAGGCCCCGCCTGCCGATACTCCCACGGCACACCTCTTCCCACGGAGACCACGGATGGCGAAGGAAACGAAGCGGCTCGGCGACCTCCTCCTCGAGCGCGGCCTGCTCGCACCCGACGATCTCGAGCGCGCGATCGGGGAGCAGAAGCGCTCCGGGTCGATGCTGGGCTCGGTGCTCGTGCGCATGAAGCTCGTCGACGAGCGCGACATGCTCGACTGCCTGCACCGGCAGCTCGGGCTGCCCCTCGTCGACCTCGAGACCACCGCGCCCGACGAGGGCGCGCTGGGCGCCATCAAGGAGGAGGACGCGCGCAAGTACGACGCCATCCCGATCGAGGTGCAGGAGCGCAGGAACCTGGTCGTGGCGATGGCCGACCCGCTCAACATCGCCGCGATCGAGGACCTGCGCTTCCTCACGGGCATGTTCATCCGGCCCGTGCTCGCCTCGCCCACGCAGATCCGCGAGGCCATCGAGCGCTACTACCACATCGACTCGTCGATGAACGAGGTCATCCAGAGCATCGTCTCCTCCGAGGAGGAGATCGTCGTCAACGCCGTGCAGGAGACCGAGGACCGGCAGGCGATCGACGAGCTGCTCAAGGAGGCCGAGGGCCGCCCGATCGTGCGGCTGGCGAACTGGCTGCTGCGCCGGGCCGTCGACGCGCGCGCCAGCGACATCCACATCGAGCCGCAGCACAACCAGCTCCTCGTGCGCTTCCGCGTCGACGGCATGCTGCGCGAGGAGCAGCGGCTGCCCAAGTGGACGCAGGGCGCGATCGTCTCGCGCCTCAAGGTGCTCGCGAACCTCGACATCGCCGAGAAGCGCGCGCCGCAGGACGGCCGGCTCGCCGCGGAGATCGCCGGCCGCCGCGTCGACATGCGCGTCTCGACGCTGCCGCTGACGAACGGCGAGAAGGTCGTGCTCCGCATCGTCGACCAGACGCGCTCGAACGTGGACCTGCTCGCGCTCGGCCTAGGCGAGGAGGACCTGGCGCGCATCCGCGGGTTCCTCGACCGCCCGCAGGGCATCGTGCTCGTCACCGGGCCCACGGGCTCGGGCAAGTCGACGCTGCTCTATGCCGCCCTGCGCCACCTGCAGCACGTCACGCGCAACATCACGACGGTCGAGGACCCCGTCGAGTTCAACCTCACCGGGATCAACCAGGTGCAGGTCGACGAGCGGGCGAAGAAGACGTTCGCGTCCGCGCTGCGCGCCATCCTGCGCCAGGACCCCGACATCGTCATGGTGGGCGAGATCCGCGACGGCGACACCGCGCAGATCGCGTTCCGTGCCTCGGTCACGGGCCACCTCGTGCTGAGCACCGTGCACACGAACGACGCGGCGGGCGCGGTCACGCGCCTCGTCGACCTCGGGCTGGAGCCGTTCATGGTCGCCGCGTCGCTCGTCGGCGTGGTGAGCATGCGGCTCGTGCGCACGATCTGCCCGCGCTGCCGCGAGTCGTACGAGGCCGACGGCGCCGCGCTCGACGCCATCAGCGGCGCGACCGGCCAGAAGCACCCCCGGGTCACGCTCTGGCGCGGCAAGGGCTGCACGCACTGCGCGGGCACGGGCTACGCGGGCCGCACGGGCATCTTCGAGGTGCTCCACGTGGACGACGCCCTGCGCTCGCTGGTCGCGCGCGGCGCGCCCGACCACGAGATCCGCCAGGCCTCGATCGACGCGGGCATGCGCCTGATCGGCGAGGACGCGCTCGTCAAGGTGCTCGACGGCCGCACGACGCTCGAGGAGGTGACGCGCGTCGTCTACCTCGCCGAGCAGGGCGTCAAGGTGTGCGAGGGCTGCGCGAGCGTGATCTCGCAGGACTTCGATTACTGCCCGGCCTGCGGCCACTTCGTGGGCGAGCACTGCGAGTCGTGCCGCCGGCGCAACGACGCGAGCTGGAAGTTCTGCCCCTCCTGCGGACACCGCCGCCGCAAGCCCGGCGAGCCCGCGGTCGAGCCGCGCCTGCACCCGCTGCCGCCCGGCCGGCGACGGGCGTCGTGAGGCCCGGCCTCCTCGATAGGCCGACCCGGCGGCCGCGCTCGTCCGTCCTCGAGCACCTGCTCGTGGCCGCGTCGATCGCGCTGGTCAGCGAGGTGACGCTGCACTGCGTCGTGAACCAGCAGGCGTTCCTCGACATCTACTTCCTCCCCGTCGCCTGGGCCGCGTGGCGGCTCGGCGAGCGCACGGGCGTCACGGCGGCGCTGGCCTCGGCGGCCATCGTGTTCGTCTCGGCGTCCATGGACGCGTCGCTGTTCGCGCACCCGGACGTCGGCGGCTGGATGCGGTGGACGGACCTCGCCCTGTGGGCCGGGTTCCTCTTCCTCACGGCCACCGTGGTCGCGATGCTC
>JBAIWU010000402.1:0-2599 GCA_037917155.1 Candidatus Eiseniibacteriota bacterium | reverse complement strand
GGCTCTTCTCCGCGGGCGCGCGCTGGGCCTCGGACCACTTCGGCGAGGAGCTCGGCCACGTGCGCCCCGGCGCGCCCGCCGACCTCATCCTGCTCGACTACCGTCCCGCGACGCCGCTCTCGACCCGCACGCTGGCGGCGCACCTCTGGAGCGGCCTGCTGCGCGCGCCGGTCGCGGGCGTGATGGTGGCGGGCACCGTGGTGATGGACAACGGCGTGGTGGTCAGCGTCGACGAGCGCGAGGTCGCCGCGCGCGCGCGCGCGTGCGCGGCCCGCGTGTGGGAGCGGATGGGCTAGGAGCACCCGCGCCGACGTCCTACCTCGCCTCGAGCTGCTCCCTGAGCCACGCCACCAGCGAGTCGCTCGCGAACGCGGGGTCCCAGCTGTCGTGGTTGGCCCCGGGGAACAGCGTCATGCGCGCCCCGGCCGGGTCGAGGCCGTGGACGCGGCGCTGTTCCTGGAGGCCGGCGACGATCCGGCGCGTGTCGTTCGGGTCGACCTGGTCGTCCTTCAGCCCGTGGAACGCCCACACGGGCAGCCGCATCGCGCGGCGCTCGATCGTGCGCGCGCGGCCGTAGCCGCACACCGGCACGAGGCAGGCCCAGAACGCGGGATGGCGCGCGCCGATCATCCACGCGCCATGGCCTCCCTGCGACATGCCCACGAGCGCGACGCGCGTGCGGTCGATCCCGTCGCGCTTCGCGGCGTCGTCGAGCGCCTTGAACACGATCGCCTCGCGCTCCTCCCACTCCTCGTCCTCGAGCGGCTTCTGCGGGAAGACGACCACGAACGGCCAGCGCTCCGGATGCGCCTTGAGCGCCGGGCCGAGCCCCACGCGCGTGGGCGCATCGCCGTCGGCGCCGCACTCGCCCGTGCCGTGCAGGAACACGATCGCGGGCCAGTCGCGGCGCGAGGCGTGCCCGGGCGGCAGCCACACCGCGTAGCGGTGCGTCTCGCCTCCCGCGCGCAGGCTACGGATCACGAAGTGGCCCGAGTCGGGCGCGGCCGCGCCGCCGGCGCCCGGCGCGAGGCCGGCGAGCAGCGGCAGCGAGAGCAGGATCGGCGTCACGAACATGCGGACATCGTGGTCCGCGGCCCGGCGGGGCGCAAGCCCGGCCGCGCCGCGCGGTGTACGATGCGCGCATGGGCGCGCCCTTCACGCTGCGCGCGGCGCAGGCCGCGGACCTCGACGACGTGCGGACGCTGTTCCGCGAGTACGAGGCGTGGCTCGACTACAACCTCTGCTTCCAGGGCTTCGAGCAGGAGCTGGCCTCGCTGCCGGGCCGCTACGCGCCGCCCCCGGGCCGGCTCTACGTGGCCGAGGCGAACGGCGCGCTCGCGGGGTGCATCGCGCTGCGCGCGATCGCGCCGGGCACCTGCGAGATGAAGCGGCTCTACGTGCGCGAGGCGGCGCGCGGGCTGGGGCTGGGGCGCGCGCTGGCGACGCGCCTCGTCGAGGACGCGCGCGCGATCGGTTACCGCGCGATGCGGCTCGACACGCTGCGCGTCCCGAAGATGGCGGCCGCGAACCGGCTCTACGAGTCGATGGGCTTCGTCGACATCCCGGCCTACTACGACAACCCGCTCCCCGAGGTCCGCTTCATGGAGCTCGACCTCGCGGCGGCGCCGGCGCCGGCCGCGCCGCGCGGGTCGCGCGCGTGAACCTGCGGTTCTGGCAGGTCGACGCGTTCACGAGCCGGCCGCTCGCGGGCAACCCCGCGGCCGTCGTGCTGCTCGATGCGTGGCCGCCCGATCCGCTCCTGCAGGCGATCGCGGTCGAGAACAACCTGAGCGAGACCGCGTTCCTCGTGCGCGAGCCGAATGGCTGGCGCATCCGCTGGTTCACGCCGGCGATCGAGGTGAACCTCTGCGGGCACGCCACGCTCGCGAGCGGCTGGGTCTATTTCACGCAGCTCGAGCCCGCCGCGACGTCCGTGACGTTCGCCTCGCGCAGCGGTCCGCTCGCGGTGACGCGCGAGGGCGGGCGCTTCGTGCTCGACTTCCCCGCGTACGACTCGCACCGCATCGAGACGCCGCCCGCGCTGGTCGAGGCGATCGGCGTGGCGCCGCTCGAGACGTGGCTCGGCGTCAAGCTCATGGCGCTGCTGCCCGACGAGTCGGCCGTGCGCGCGGTGCGGCCCGACTTCGCGAAGGTCGCGGCGCTCGAGGCGTTCGGCGTCATCGTGACCGCCCCCGGCGACACGTCCGACATCGCCTCGCGCTACTTCGTGCCGCAGGCGGGCGTGAACGAGGATCCCGTGACGGGCGCCGCGCACTGCCAGCTCGTGCCGTGGTGGGCGCGCCGGCTCGGGCGCACGTCGATCCACGCGCGCCAGGTCTCGGCGCGCGGCGGCGAGCTCTGGTGCGAGGCGCGCGGCGAGCGCGTCGCGCTGGCCGGGGACGCGGTCGGCTACCTGAGCGGCACGATCACCGTCTGAGCCCGGGCCGCGCGGGCCGCGAGCGCGGTCGCATCTGCCCCGTTGCGTGCACAGCCGTGCGAGGCGGGTGCACGCCCCGGTGCACCGGCGCGGTGTCGGCGGGCCCGCGGCGGCGGCCTAACTCCAAGCGCCCCAAGCGCGGCATGGGCCGCGGCCCGCGCG
>JBAIWU010000401.1:0-2472 GCA_037917155.1 Candidatus Eiseniibacteriota bacterium | reverse complement strand
ACCGCGGGGTGCTCTCCGAACTCGAGGTCGAGAGCCGCTTCAACGTCGCCGTGGAGCGCTACATCAAGCAGGTCACCCTCGAGGCCGAGACGATGGCCGAGATGGTGACCACGGCGGTCGTGCCGGCCGCCGAGAAGCAGCTCGCGACGACGACCGCGGCGTGGAAGTCGCTGAGCGAGATCGGGAACGTGAAGACGAAGTCGGCCTACGCGTCGCGGCTCGCCCGGCTCTCGGAGGGTCTCGAGTCGGCGATCGCGGGCGTCGAGCGGATCCGCGCGCTGTTCGACGACCTCGCGGGCGTGCACGACGAGACGACGCTCTGCGAGCGGCTGGCGCACGAGATGCGGCCGCTCATGCAATCGCTGCGGGAGACGGCGGACGGGCTCGAGGGGATGGTGGATGACGAGCTCTGGCCGCTGCCGAAGTACCGCGAGATGCTGTTCGTGAAGTGAGGCCGTGACGCCGACGCGGGGCCGCCGGGCAGGTCGCCGGCGGCCCTTCGCGTTGGTGGGCGCGCGCGCGTTGGGATAGATTCCGCCGCGCCCGCTCCACCCCGTCCACCCGGAGTGCTCCCGTGCCCGAAGCGTTCCCCCTGAATCCCGCGCAGCGCGAGGCCGTCGAGCACGGCCGCGGGCCGGCCCTCGTCATCGCGGGCGCCGGCTCCGGCAAGACGCGCGTGCTCACGGCGCGCGTCGCCCGGCTGCTCGAGCAGGGCGTGCGCCCGGAGGCGGTGCTCGCATTCACGTTCACGAACCGGGCCGCCCGCGAGATGCGCGAGCGCATCGCCCGGACGGTCGGCGAGGTCGCCGGGCGGCTCTGGATCGGGACGTTCCACGCCACCGCGGTGCGGCTGCTGCGGCGGGAGGCCGCCACGATGGGGCTGCCTCCCGCGTTCACGATCTACGACCGGGAGGACCAGGAAGGCGTCGTGCGCAGCGTCGTGAAGGCGCTGGGCCTGCCGGAGGCCGCGTACCGCGCGGGCGTCGTGCTGGGGCGCATCTCGGACTGCAAGAACTCGCTCGTGACGCCGGACGAGGCCGAGCGCGCCGCGGTGACCCAGTTCGAGCGCGACGTCGCCGTGTGCTACCGCGTGTACCAGGCCGCGCTGCGGCGCGCCGGTGCGCTCGACTTCGACGACCTCATCGCCGAGTCCGTGCGGTTGTTCCTCGATCACCCCGACGCGGGCGGACGCTGGAGCCGCAGGTTCGAGCACGTGCTCGTGGACGAGTACCAGGACACGAACCACGCCCAGTTCCGGCTCGTGCAGGCGCTCGCCGCCGCGCACGGCAACCTGTTCGTGGTCGGCGACGACGACCAGTCGATCTACGGCTGGCGCGGCGCGGACCTCGCGAACGTGCTCGACTTCGAGCGCGCGTTCCCGGGCGCGACCACGATCCGGCTGGAGCAGAACTACCGCTCGACGAACACGATCCTGCGCGCCGCGAACGCGGTCGTCGCGAACAACCAGGCGCGCAAGGGCAAGACCCTGTGGAGCGACCGCGAGGAGGGCGAGCCGATCACGTTCGCGCTCTGCGGCGACGAGGGCGACGAGGCGCGCCGGGTGCGGCGCTTCCTCGAGTCGCAGCGCGCCCGCGGGCGGCGCCTCGCCGAGTGCGCCGTGCTCTACCGCACGAACGCGCAATCGCGCGCGCTCGAGACCGAGCTGCGGCAGGCGGGCATCCCGTACGAGATCGTGGGCGGGGTCTCGTTCTTCCAGCGGCGCGAGGTGAAGGACCTGCTCGCCTACCTGCGGCTGCTCGTGAACCCCGCCGACACCGGGGCGTTCTGGCGCGTGTGGAACACGCCGCGGCGCGGGCTGGGGCCCGCGGTGCAGGCGCAGGTCGAGGCGCGGCTCGCCGCGGGCGCCGACGGGCCGCTGCGCGCACTGCGCGAGGTGCTCGACGCGGGAGGCCTCAAGGGCGCTGCGCGCGTGGGTGCCGCCGCGCTGCTCGCGCTCGTCGACGAGCTCGCCGCGCACGCGGCGGAGCCGCCGGACCTGCTGTTCGCGCGGCTCGTCGACCGGAGCGGCTACCTCGCGCACCTCGAGGCCTCGAGCGAGCACGACTTCGAGGAGCGGCGCGCGAACATCGAGGAGCTCGGGGCATCGGCGGCCGCGTTCGCGGCGGCCGGCCGCGGCGGGCTGCTCGAATACCTCTCGGAGTGCTCGCTCCTGACCGACGCCGACCAGCTCGACGAGAACGCCGACCGGGTCCTGCTGCTCACGATGCACAACGCGAAGGGGCTCGAGTTCGACGCGGTGGCGATCGCGGGGCTCGAGGAGGGTTTGCTGCCGCACGCGTCGTCGTTCGACGACGAGGCCGAGCTCGAGGAGGAGCGGCGTCTCTTCTACGTGGCGCTCACGCGCGCGCGCGACGTCGTCCTGCTCACCGCGGCGGCGTACCGGCGGCGCTTCGACGGCGCGTGGGGCGGGCAGGTGTCGCGCTTCGTCGACGAGATCCCGCAGGAGCTGCT
>JBAIWU010000400.1:0-2198 GCA_037917155.1 Candidatus Eiseniibacteriota bacterium | reverse complement strand
GGGCGACGAGCGTTTCCAGGTTCCGGAGCAGGATGTGGTCCGGCAGCAGGGTCAGCGAGTGGCGCGCCTTCATCGCGGGACTCCGCGGGGGCGGACGCTCGGGGCACCGGTATGCATAACACGCGCGGGTGCGACGCCCCCGGACGCGCGCACGACGCCGAATGCGACCCGCCCCGACAACGCGCGGGCGAGGCGGGTCGCGAGCCCGCCCGAGCGCCACGTCGGCGCGCAGGCGCGCCCCGCGCGAGCGACCACGGGATCCCGCTTCCTCGCGCCCGCGAGCGCGTCAAGCACAATTCGAAGTGAAGCTCGACGTGAACCCCGCCGGCGGCGCCCTCGACCGCACGCGAACCGGCCGCCGCGCCCCTCCGCGTGCTAGCGTGCCCGTCATGTCCTTCGCGCTCGTCGCGCTGCCGCTGCCCGTCCGCCAGGCGTTCGCCTACCGGGTGCCCCAGTCGCTCGCGGGCGTCGCGGTGCCGGGCGCGCCGGTCGAGGTGCCCTTCCGCGGCCGCAAGTTGCGTGGCGTGATCGTCGAGCGGACGTCGCGCTGCGAGCTCGAGAATGTGCGCGACCTCGGCCGCGTGCTCGGCGAGCCGCTGCTCGATCCGCACCTGCTCGCGCTCGCGCGATGGGTGTCCGAGTACTACCTCGCGCCGCTCGGCGAGGTGATCGCCGCGGCGCTGCCGGGCGGCCACGGCGGGCTCGCGGGCAGCCGCGCGCGCCGGCGGGCGAGCGAGGACCCCGTCGTCGACCTCGCCCTGCCCGAGCGCATCGCGCTCACCGCCCCGCAGCGGACGGCCGTGAAGGCGGTCGAGACCGCGATCGCGGCGGGCGCGTTCCGGCCGTTCCTGCTCCACGGCGTCACCGCGAGCGGCAAGACGGAGGTCGACCTGCGCGCGGCGCGGGCGGCGCGCGAGGCGGGCGGGCAGGCGCTCGTGCTGGTGCCCGAGGTCGCGCTGGCCTCGCAGATCGTGGCGCAATTCCGCCGGCGCTTCGGCGGCCGCGTCGGCGTGCTCCACAGCTACCTCTCCGTGGGCGAGCGGCGGCGCAACTGGGAGCTGGCGCGACGCGGCGCGCTCGACGTCGTCGTCGGCGCGCGCTCGGCGGTGTTCGCGCCGCTGCCGAAGCCCCGGCTCATCGTGGTCGACGAGGAGCACGAGCCGGCGTACAAGCAGAGCGAGCAGCTCCGCTACCACGGCCGCGACGTCGCCGTGCGGCGCGCGCAGATGCTGGGCATCCCGGTCCTGCTCGGCTCGGCGACGCCGGCGCTCGAGTCGCTCGCGAACGCCGCGCGCGGCAAGTACACGCGGCTCGCGCTGCCCGAGCGCATCGACGGCCGCACGCTGCCCGCCGTGCGGATCGTCGACCTGCGGCGCGACGGCGAGGGCGGCGCGCTGCTGTCGCGGCCGCTGCGCGCGGCCGTCGCGGAGCGGCTCGAGCGCGGGGAGCAGGCCCTGCTGTGGCTCAACCGCCGCGGGCACTCGCACCACGTGCAGTGCCGCGGCTGCGGATGGACCCCGCGTTGCGAGCGATGCGACATCTCGCTCACGCTCCACGTCGCGCCGCGCGAGTTCCGCTGCCACTACTGCGACCACCGCGAGGACGCGCCGACGGCGTGCCCGGAGTGCCGCTTGCCGCTGCTGCGCTTCGGCGGGGCCGGCACGCAGCGCGCCGAGCGCGAGCTCGCGCAGGCATTCCCGGGCGCGCGCGTGCTGCGGCTCGACACCGACGTGGCGCGCGACCGCGAGGCGCCCGCGGACGTGCTCGAGCGGTTCGCGCGCGGCGAGGCGGACATCCTGCTCGGCACGCAGATGATCGCGAAGGGCCTCGACTTCCCGCGCGTCACGCTCGTGGGCGTGCTCGACGCCGACGTCGCCCTCCACCTGCCCGACTTCCGCGCGGCCGAGCGCACGTGGCAGCTCCTCGTGCAGGTGTCCGGGCGCGCCGGCCGCGGGGCCGTCCGCGGCGAGGTGCTCGTGCAGACGTGCACGCCCGAGCATCCCGCGATCGCCGCGCTGGCGACCGGCTCGACGCAGGCGTTCGTGCGCGACGAGCTGGCCGAGCGCCGGGACGCGGGCTATCCGCCGTTCGCGCGCCTGGCGTCGCTGCTCGTGTGGGGCCCGGACGAGGCGAAGGTCGAGCAGGCCGCGCGCGAGCTCGCCGCCCGCGCCGAAGCGGTCGCCGGGCCGCTCGGCGTC
>JBAIWU010000399.1:0-5753 GCA_037917155.1 Candidatus Eiseniibacteriota bacterium | reverse complement strand
CGCAGCGCCGCCCACGCGAGCCGGGCCGCCAGCGGCGCGTCTCCCGGGTCCTCGCGCCAGAGCTCGGCCCACGCGCTCGCCGCCCCGTCGGCGTCGTGCTTGCGCGCGAGCTCGTCCGCCGCGAGCGCCCGAGTGGCGAGCACGTCCGGGCCGCGCGAGCCCGTGCCCACGAACCACGTGCCCAGCGCGAGAAGCGCGAGGACCACGGCGACGCCGCGCATTGGCACGCGCGAGCCTTCGCGCGGCTCGACCTCGCAGAGCCGCTCGACGATGCGCCGCCTCACGTCGTCCTCGGGTGCCGGCCGGCCGCCGTAACGCGCGGCGGCGATGTCCTCGCGCAGGCGCAGCACCGGCCGGCCGCGGTCCTCGGCCCACGTGGCCGCGACGTCCGCCGCGGTCCAGAAGTCGTTCCCGCGCGCGCGCTGGATGGTCTCGAGCAGCGCGAGCCGGCCGGCCTCCTCCTTCGCGCGCGGGTCGGGCCTGGCGCCGCGGCGCCACGCGCGTACGGACAGGCCGAGCAGCACCCCGCCCAGCGCCAGCACCCACGCGCGGGCGCGCTGCCCGCCCGGGTGCGCGGGATCGCGGGCGATCGCGCCCGGCAGCGTGCCCGCGTCCTCGCTCTCGTCGCGTCCGGGTCCCGACGCGAGCACGTCCACCTCGAGCTCCGGCAGCGACGTGCTGTGATACGTCCCGGGGCCGGGATCGAACCACGCGAGGGGCGGGGCGTGCAGCGCGAGCGTTCCGGTGCGCTTCGGCACCAGCGTCCACTGGAAGCGCCGGCGCCCGGGGCTGGCCTCGCCGCGCGGCGCGAGGCTGTCGTCCACGGTGCCGGCGTAGACCTCGAAGTCGGGCAGGTCGAGCGAGGGTGGCTTGAGCAGCGGCAGGTTCCCCACGCCGCGCACGTCGAGGTGGAGCGTCAGCGCCTGGTCCTGGGTCGTGTGCCCGCGGTCGAGCCCCCAGCTCCACGCGTACGCTCCCACCGCGTCGACGAACGCCGCGGGCGCGCCCGGCGGCAGCGGCTGCACCTGCACCGCGACGGATTCGCTCCGCACCTCGGTCGGCTGCGGCGTGGATCCGCCGAGGAACGCGTCGGGCCCGCTCGGGCTCGCGGGCATCACGAGCAGCGACGCCGAGCCGATGACCGCGCGGCCGGGCGCGAGCGGGTAGATGCGCGCGCGCCGCTCGGTCACCCACGCGGGCCGGCCGCCCGCGGTCGCGCGGTACTCGATCGGGTCGCCGTAGGGCTCGCTCCAGAAGCCCGTCGTGCTGGGCGTGCCGTTGCCGCCCGCCTGGTTGAGCGCCTGCGTCTGCACGAGCCGCATCGTGAGCTGCACGAGCTGGCCCACGTACGGCCGCTGCGGCTTCACCTCGACCACGAACGAGGCGCCCACCGCGCCGCGCGCGGCCGGCTGGGGTCGCGCCGTCGCGGCCGTCACGACCAGCGGCAGGACGGGGCACTCGTAGACCAGCTTGCCGACGCGCACGCGGATCGGACCGACGCCGTAGCGCCCCGCCTGGTCGGTGCCGATCGCGAAGCGGTACTCGATGCGGCTGGTCGAGCGGCCATTGACCCACGAGAAGCTCTGCCCCTGCTCGCTGCCGAGCAGCGAGAGCCCCGGCGGCAGCGTGAACTGCGGATCGCCGGTGCCGCCGGAGGGATCCGTGACGGTCACGAGCAGCGTCACGCCCGCGCCCACCTCGACCGTGCCCGCGGTGAGCGTCGCCTGCACCTGCGTCGCCGCCCCGGCGGGCGCCGCGACGAGCAGCGCGAGCGCCGCGGCCAGCGCCATGGCCGTCCTCACCAGTCCTTCCCCTTTCGCTCGCGCGTCACGCGCGCCTGCCTCGCCCGCTGCCGCTCCATGCGCTCGAGCTCCTCGAGCGAGCCCAGCAGCTTCTCCGCCTGCTCGCGCGTCATGCCCGGCGCGCCGCCCTGCGAGGGGGGCGGCGGGTTCTGCGGGGCGCCGGGCGGCGGCGCGCCCTGAGGCGACGGCGGCTGTCCCTGCTGGCCCTGCCCGCCCTGCGGCTCCGGCTGCTGCGACTGCTGCTGCTTCTGCTTCGGCTGCTCCTTCGGCTGCTGCGGCTTCTGCTGCGACTGGCGGTCCTTCGCGCGCAGCATGAGCTCGTAGTTCCAGCGCGCGTCGGCGTCGTTCGGGTCGCGCTCGAGCGCCCGGCGGAGCTCCTGCAGCGCGTGGTCGGTGTCGCCCTTCTCCGCGTACAGCGTGCCCAGGTTGTAGCCGGCCGCCTGCCCCACGCGCCCGGTCTGGTCCGTGAGCCGCGACAGCTCGCGATCCGCGTCGGGCCGGCCCAGGCGTGCCCGCACCGTCGCGAGGTCGAGCCGCACCGGCGCCGGCGCGCCCGCCTTCGCGCGGCGCGCGTAGAGCGACTCGGCGCGCGCCCAGGCGCCGGCGCGGAACGCCGCGTCACCCCGCGCCCAGTCCGACTGGGCGCGCGCGGGACCGCCCGGGACCAGCAGCAGCGCCGCGACCGCCGCCGCCGCGGGCGGTGCCGCGCCTCTCCCGCCGCGGACCCGTCCGCGCGCACGGCCGGCCGCGTCCCGGCGGCGCCAGCGGAGCTGGTCGGCGCCCAGCAGCATCGCCGCGAGCAGCGCGAACCACGTGAAGCGCGACACGGGGCGCTCCATGAGCCGCGCCCCGCGCTGCGAGCGCGCGAGCGAGCCCATCGCCAGCGCCAGGCGGCCGATCTCACCGCCGGGACGGCTCGCCGGGAAATACGCGCCGTGCGTCGCCCCCGCCAGATCCCTCAGGAAGCGCTCGCCGAGCCGGCTCTTGACCACGTTGCCGTTCTCGTCGCGCATGACGTCCACCGTGCGGCCCTCGTCATCGACCACCGGGATGACGTCGCCGGAGGGGGTGCCCACGCCCACCGTGAACACGCGCGTGCCGGTGCCGCGCACCCGCGCCAGCGCCGCCTCGGCGTGGCCCTCGAGGTCCTCGCCGTCCGTCCACAGCACGATCGCCTGCTCGTCGCGCCGGCCCGCCGGCAGCATCTGCATGGCTGCGCCGAGCGCGCGGCCGAGGTCGGTGCCCGGCATGCTCACCGATGCGGTCGAGAGCGTCTGCAGCGTGAGCCGCGCGGCGTCGTGGTCGAGCGTGAGCGGGCACAGCCGCGCGACGTCCCCCGCGAACGCGAGCACGCCCACGCGGCTGCCCTCGACGTGATCGAGCAGCGCCAGCGCCTCGCGCCGGGCCTCGTCCATGCGGGAGGGCGCCACGTCCTGCGCGTCCATGCTGCGCGAGACGTCGATCGCGAAGACGAGGTCGGAGCCCCGCGACTGGCGGCGCACGGTCTCGCGACCCCACTGCGGCCCCGCCGCCCCCAGCAGCAGCAGCGCCGTCGCGCCGAGCCGCAGCGCGAGCCCCGTGACCCGCTCGCCCGGCAGCCGCTGCGCGAGCAGCGCGTTGGGCGTGCGCGCGCCGACCAGGGCGCGCGCCGCGCGCGTGGCGCGGGTGACCGCGCGCCACTCGATGAGCGCGAGCACGGGCAGCGCCAGCAGCGCCCAGAGCCAGTGCGGGTTCGAGAACGTCACGCCGTTGCGGTCCTTTCGCTCATGGCGCGCGGAACGCCCAGGTGGCGCTCGAGAGCCCCGCCAGCGCCACGAGCGCCCCGGCCAGCCCGAGGAGCGCGGGGCCGAGGTCGCGGTACTCGCGGTAGACGACCGAGCGGATCGGCGCCCGCTCGAGCTGGTCGATGCCGGCGTAGATGCCGCTCAGCGTCGCCGCGTCGCCGGCGCGGAAGAAGCGCCCGCCCGTGCGGCGCGCGATCTCGATGAGCGGCCGCGCGTCGACGTCGACCGGCATCATCGCGTACGTACGCCCCAGCACCGGGTCGTCGATCGGCACCTGCTCGACCGTCGCGCGGCCCACGAGCACCGTGTAGACCTTGACGCCCATCGCGTGCGCGAGGTCGGCGGCGGTGATGGGGTCGATCGCGCCGCGGTTGTTCTCGCCGTCGGTGAGCAGCACGACGACCTTGGTCGGCGTGCGGCTCTCGCGCAGCCGCTGCACCGCCGTGGCGAGCCCCATCCCGATCGCGGTGCCGTCCTCGGTGAGCCCGAAGTCGAGGCTCTGGATGAGGTCGGACAGCGTCTCGTGGTCGAGGGTCAGCGGGCACTGAGTGAACGCCGTGCCCGCGAACGCCACGACGCCCATGCGGTCGTGCGGCCGCCCGCGCACGAACTCCCGCGCCGTGTTGCGGGCCACGTCGAGCCGCGTGCCGCCGCCCATGTCGGACGCCTGCATGCTGCGCGAGAGGTCGATCGCGATGACGATGTCGACGCCGCGCGAATCGATCTCGCTCTGCTGCAGCCCCTGCTGCGGCCGCGCCAGCGCGACGAGCGCCAGCACGAGCGCGAGCCACGGCAGCACGCGCACGACGAGCAGCAGCGAGGACATCAGGCCCGGCCGCGGCAGCGGCCCGACCGTGCCCCACAGCACCGCCGCGGGCCGCGTGCGCGGGCGCCGCCAGCGCCACGCGAGCAGCGCGGGCAGCAGCAGCAGGCCCAGGAGCAGCCACGGGTACTCGAACCGGATCATGCGACCTCCCGCGGGCTCTCGCGGCGGCGCACGAGCGACTCGACCGCGATCTCGCAGCGGTCGGCCTCGCCGGCGTCCAGCGGGGCGCGCGCGAACTTGACCCGGTCCCAGAGTCCCAGCAGGCCCTCGAGGCGACGCACGTCCTCGGCCGAGAGCCGGCTCGCGCGCAGGCGCACGAGCAGCTCCGGGCTCGTGTCGCCGGGCCGCGGCGTGCCGAGCGTGCGCTCGAGATAGCGGCGCAGGATGCGCGTGAGCCCGAACGCGTGGTCGGCGAACCGGCCCGCCTCGGGCAGCCTCTGCGCGCGCAGCCGCGCGAGCGCGGCGAGCGCCTCGGCCGTCGCGTCGACCGCCGGGCGCGCCACCGCGACGGGCGCGGGCGCGACGACCGGCCGGCGCCGGCGCGCGACGACCCAGCGCCACCACGCGGCCACCACCATCAGCGCGAACGCGACGGCCAGCACGATCCGCCACGGCACGCGCTCCCACCACGGCGCGCCCAGCGGGCCGTGCAGCGGGCGCAGCGTCGCCGCGGTGTCGGTCGCCGTCACGGTGGGCAGCACGAACACCCGCAGCGTCGGCAGCCGCGTCACGAACGCGGCCCGGCCCGGGTCGGACGGCGAGATGCGCACGGCCGGGCCCGGGATGCTCACCGGGCCGATGCGGAAGACCTGCAGCGGCACCTCCATCCAGACGCTGTCCCGCATCCACGAGTGCATGCCCGGCCCGGCGCTCACGCTCGCCTTGCCCGTGCGGATCGCGCCCCAGGTGAAGTCGCCGCCCGCCTCGGGCGGCGCGAAGTCGACGCGCACGCCCGGGTCCGCATACGCGTGCGCGCGGTAGACGAGCTGCTGGCCCAGCCGCGCCGGCGCGGGCGCCACGGCGGCGTGGAACCGGTACTGCTCCGTGGCGGACTGCGCGCGCGAGCCGCCCGCCAGCGCCGCGGGCATCGGCGGCCGGACGCGCTCGTGCCGGCGCTCCGACCAGCCTGGCGGCAGCAGCCGCAGCGACAGCGCCGCGAGCAGCGCGGCGATCAGCGCGCGCGCGGTCACGCCTCCGCCCTCCGGCGTTTCGCCGCGTGCGCGAAGTAGCGCAGCAGGATCGGCAGCCAGGGACGGTCCGTGCGCAGTTCGAGCAGCGGGCACTGCGCCTGCGCGAGCGCCTGCTCGGCCGAGCGCAGGCGCTCGCGCGCCTGCCGCTGGT
>JBAIWU010000398.1:0-3714 GCA_037917155.1 Candidatus Eiseniibacteriota bacterium | reverse complement strand
AGCCGCGCAGCTCGCCGTCGGCCCAGCGGCGCTCGTCCTCGGCGATGGCGATGGCGCGATACGGGTCCGCCGCGGCGGCGGTCGCGCGGGGCGCCGCGGCGGCGGTCGCGCGGGGCGCCGCGGCGAGCACGGCGAGCCCGGCCAGGATGAGCGCGGCCTGCTTCACGGGAGTCCTCCGGAGGGATCGCGGCGCCGTCAGGGCGCGCTGGGGATGTCCACGTGCCGGGGCTTGCGCAGCTTCACCAGGCGGCCGAGCTGGTCCGCGTGGCGCCCCGCGGCCGTGGCCGCGCTCAGGCGGTACAGGTACGTGCCGTTGGCGATCGCCGAGCCCTCGGCGTCGCGGCCGTCCCACGGGAGCTGGTGGTAGCCGGGCGCGAGGGCGCGGAAGTCGCCGGACCAGATGCGGCGGCCGCTCACCGTGAGCACGGTGATGCGCACGTCCGCCGCGTCCGATCCCAGCAGCAGGAACGAGAACCGGGTGCCGTCGTTGTCGAACGGGTTCGGGAACGCGAACAGATCGCCGATCGCGAGCGCGCCCGTGGTGACGTGGAACGTGTGCCGGATCGTGGGCCCGCCCGCGACCGTCACGGCCACGACGTAGTTGTCGCTCGGGTAGTCGGGGTGCGTCCAGCTCAGCACCCACTCGCGGCCCGAGGCGTCCCCGGGCGCCGGGCTCGCGGCCACGGCCAGCGGCGCGCCGTTCAGCGTGACCGCGATCTGCGTCGGCGGGTCGAGCGGCGCCGGCGAGACGAGCATGATCGAGAGGCTGGCGTTCGGGGCCACGGCGTCGCCGTCCTGGATGGGCGTGCCGCCCACGCGCAGGCTGGCGTCGAGGTTGAACTGCACGGTGACGGTCTTCACCAGCCCGTCCACGTCGCGCGTCACGAAGCGGTAGTGGTACGTCTCGGCCTTCGAGTGCGTGCCGTACGTGATCGTGAACCGCCGCCCGCCGTAGACGCCGCCGTTCGCGGTGTCGGGGAACGCGGGCACGATGTCCGCGGGATCGAGCGCGATCGGGACGTCGCCCGCGCCCTCGTTGATGTACAGGCCGAGGCTGTCGAGCTGGGTGAGCGAGACGACGTTCGCGACCAGCCGCAGCGAGTCGCCCGGCGTGTGCAGGCGCACGGCGACGCCGTCGACGACCAGCGAGTCGTTCGCGTACACGACGGTCGTCGGCTGGCCGATCGAGATGCGCTGCGCGGGATCGCCGAGCAGCGTGTACGTGATCGGCGTGCCGCGCTCGTAGATGTACGTCGCCACCTGCGGCATGAAGCGCATGAACGTGGCCTGGATGGCCTCGCCCAGCACGACGCGCGAGCCGCCCGCGATCGTGGGGTCGCGCGGCGGGTTCGAGAACAGCGCGCGGGCCAGCGCCACGTTGAGGTGGGTCGAGTCGTCGCGCGGCACGACCTCGAAGCAGTCCGACGCCCACGTCGCCACGGCGCCGGCGAGCGGCAGCGTCACCATGTCCTCGCCGATGCAGCCGCCCAGCGAGTACAGCGACGGCCCGCCCTCCGGGCGCGCGAACATGTTCGCGTGGCACGAGAACGCGGTCCACAGGATGGGCTGGCCGTTGTTCGCGTACATGAACTTGTCGTCGCTGCCGACGAGGTCGCCGTTGTTGATGTAGAGGTTCTCGTGCGTGAGCACGTACTCGTTGGCGTGGCCCTGGAAGTTCACCCAGAGCGTGCCCGAGTTGATGCGGGAGAACATCACCGGCGTCACGTTGCGGTTGACGTAGTCCTGCACCGTGGTGCGGCTGGTGCGGCAGGTGTCGGCCGGGCCGTTGACGATGTAGTAGGCCGGGTTGGTGATGTAGTAGCGCAGGTTGAACGGCTCGACGTTCATCTGCGTGAGCCCCCCCTCCTGCAGCATCACCGAGCGCACCTTGTTGTTGAGCCCGACGAAGTGCTCCTCGTACGGCTTGTAGCAGTACGACGGCGAGCCCCCGCCGACGCCGAAGCCCGCGTCGCTCGAGTACGCGTCGTCCGAGACGAGCACCGAGTGCAGCCGCCACGACTGGTCGCCCGAGAGGTTCTCGTAGCCGGTGATCTTGGCGACCACGTTCTGCACGTCCGTGACCGTGTTCACGGGCAGCCGGCCCACCATGATCTCGGGGATGACGTCGCCGTAGCCGAAGATGGGATCGCAGTTGCCCGTGATGCAGCCGTAGGCGTTGTCGCTGACCGTGACCTCGTAGCCCTCGCCCACGGGCACCGGGCCGGGCACAGGATAGACCGGGATCCAGTCCGGGCCGGCCTTGCCGAAGTGGTTCAGCGGATCGAGCGTGCCGTCGCCCACGAGCAGCAGGAAGCGGCTCGACCAGTGCGCGTAGGCGTACTTCACGAACCGCTGGATGGCCGCGTAGGAGTGGCGGCCGCCGTTGAACTCGTCGTAGACCTCCTCGGCCGTGGCCACGACCACGCTCAGGCCCTGCGACTGGCGCAGGTCGATGAGCGGCTGCACCGAGGCGAGGAACGCCTCCGGCACCACCATCAGGTAGTCGCCCGTGACGTTGGGGTAGATCGGGCGCCGCGTGACGGCGGTGAAGCTGGCGGCCGGCGGCGTGCGCGGGCCGTACGCGGGATCGATCGGGTCCTGCAGCGCCGCCGCCCAGTAGGCGTGCGGCTGGCCCGCGACGACCGAGTCCTGGATGTCGAACGTGCCGCCCGAGAAGTGCGCCGCGTCGGGCACGACGCGCACCGGGGCGTCCGGGTTCGTGACGTCGTAGACGCGGATCGAGTCGGCCTGGAAGCCCGTGGCGTGGACCTGCACCTCGCCCGAGGCGTCGCCCGTGTTGAACCGGAGCTGGTCGTGCACGGCCTTGTAGCGCCGCCAGTACGTCGTCTCGTACCAGTCGAGCCCGACGTTGGCGAGGTAGTTCGTGACCGGGTCGTAGGGCGCCGGGTTCGTCTTGCCCCAGTCCGACATGAGGTTCGTGCCCTCGCCGAACGCCGAGCCGTTCAGCGTCGTGTTCGTGACCATGGGCCACTTGCCGTACCAGTAGACGCTGTCGGCCACCGTGGTGAGCTGGCCGGCGGGATTGCGCACCGCGGCCCAGATGAAGTGCGTGTTCGCCGCGCGCCCCATCCAGCCGATCCGGTAGGCGGCCGCGCGCGTGGTGTCGATGTCGTTCACGGTGAACGCGAGCGTCTCGGGCCGCTGCGCGTAGAACGTGATGTCGGTCCAGTGGTACAGGTCGAGCGTCGTGTCCGAGGGCAGCGACACGAACGGCATGATGTTGAGGTCGTTGACCTCCCAGTGCGTCACCAGCGGGTACGACGCCAGCGGCGTGAGCCCGGCCTGGCCGCGCCAGCCCGGGCGCTGCGGCACGCGCAGCCCGCCCGCGGGGTTCACGGTGACGTACACGACCTCCGCGTCGCCCCAGAGCCGCTGCAGGTACGTCGCGCCCGAGCGCTCCGCCCACGTGCGCACGTACACCCAGATGCGGTCGCCCGAGTCGAACACGCCGTTGCCGTTGACGTCGTCGACCTCGCACGGCATCTCGAGCGTCGCGTACGGCACCGCGGCGCCGTCGAGGAACTCGTGGCGGTGGACGCTCACCTGCGCGATCGGCGTGTTCGCGGGGTAGCCCCTGGCCGCGAGCAGGTCGTAGGGCAGCAGGAACAGCCCGGTCGAGTCCACCCGGACCCGCACCTCGGGCGGGCCCTCGTCGAACGCGAACGCCGCCGCCGCGCCGGCGGGCCGCGCCGC
>JBAIWU010000397.1:0-10337 GCA_037917155.1 Candidatus Eiseniibacteriota bacterium | reverse complement strand
GGCGAGGGTGATCCGCGCCGTGCGGACCGGTGGGGTCGATCGGGTGCGGGACATGGCGCGACTCTACAGGCGTGCCCGCGCGCCGCGCCAGCCGCGCGTGCCCCCGCGGGACGGAGCGGCGCCGCGGCGGCGCGCCCGCGCGCCTCTGCTATCTTCGGCGCGTGAGAACCCGCCCGCGCCTCGCGCTCGCACGCCTCGCGCTCGCCGTCCTCGCGGCGTCGGCGGCTTCGTGCGGTCCCGCGCGCGAGCCGGGCACGCACGTCGCGCGCTGGTTCGGCTCGATCTCGCCGCCGCGCGCGGACGTCCTGCGCTTCAACAACGGCGGCGAGCCCGAGACGATCGATCCCGGCCTCGTCTCGGGGCAGGGCGACGGCCGCCTCGCGATGATCCTGTTCGAGGGCCTCACGACGCCCGATCCGCAGACGCTCGAGCCGCGACCGGGGCAGGCGTACCGCTGGGAGACGAGCGCCGACGGGCGGACGTACACGTTCCACCTGCGGCCGGGGCTCGCCTGGAGCGACGGCACGCCGCTCACGGCCGGCGACTTCGCGTGGGCGTGGCGGCGCGTGCTCGACCCGGCCACGGGCTCGCGCGCCGCGGGCACCCTCTATCCCGTCGCCGGAGCGGAGGCGTTCAACCGCGGGACGCCCGGCGCCGCGGCGCGGCTCGGCCTGCGCGCGCCGGACGACAGCACGTTCGTCGTCACGCTCGAGCGGCCCACGGCGTGGTTCCTGTTCCTGACCGGAGAGCCCACCTGCCTCCCGGTGCCGCGCCCCGCGGTCGGGCGCTGGGGCGCCGCGTGGACCGAGCCCGCGCACATCGTCGTCAACGGGCCGTTCACGCTGGCGCGCCACCGGCCCGGTGACCGGATGGAGTTCGCGCGCAACCCGCGTTACCGCGACGCCGCCGGCGTGCGGCTCGACGGCATCGTCGCGTACGCGGTCGACGACCTGAACACCTCGACCAACCTCTACACGGCGGGCGCGATCGACTGGAACCCGAGCGGCGAGATCCCGTCGCCGTACATCCCCTACCTGCGCCGCTACGCCGACTACTCGACCGGCGAGTACCAGGCGACCTACTTCTACAGCGTCAACACGACGCGGCCGCCGTTCGACGACGTGCGCGTCCGCCGCGCGCTGGACCTGGCGATCGATCGCGAGGCCATCGCGCGCGACCTGCTCAAGGGCACGCGCCGCGCCTGGGGACGCATCACGCCCGGCGGCTACCCCGGCTACGTGCCGCCGCCCGAGGTGGGCTTCGAGCCCGACTCGGCCCGCCGGGAGCTGGCCCGCGCGGGCTTTCCCGGCGGCCGCGGCTTTCCCCCCTTCTCGATCCTGTTCAGCACGAGCGAGGACCACCGCCGCATCGCCGAGGCCGTGCAGGCGATGTGGCGGCGCGAGCTGCACGTGCCGGTGGAGCTCGAGAACCAGGAGTTCGCCTCCTACATGGACGCGCTGACGCACCTGCGCTATGCGGTCGCGCGCCGCTCGTGGATCGGCGACTACCTCGACCCGAACACGTTCCTCGAGCCGGTGCGCGGCGGCGACGGCAACAACCGGACGGGCTGGAGCGACCCGCGCTACGACGCGCTGCTGCGCGACGCGGCGAGCGAGCTCGACCCGGCCCGCCGCATGGCGCTGCTGCGCGACGCCGAGCAGCGCGCGCTCGACGCTGCGGTGTTCCTGCCCGTCTACCACTACCGCACGCACGAGCTCGTCAAGCCGTACGTGCGGGGGCTCTACCACACCGCGCTCGACATCCATCCGCTCGCGCACGTGTGGATCGACCGCGACTGGCGCCAGCACGAGCCCATCGCGGACGCGGGGCGCTGAGCCGTGGTCCGCATGGTGACGCGGCGGCTGCTCCTGTTCGTGCCCATGCTGTGGGCGATCGGGACGCTGACGTTCTTCCTCGTGCGCCTGGCCCCGGGGGGCCCGTTCCAGTCCGAGAAGGAGATCCCGCCCGCGGCGCGCGCGCAGATGATGCACGTCTACGGCCTCGACCGGCCGCTCGCCGAGCAGTACGGCCGCTTCCTGTGGAACGCCGTGCGCGGCGACCTCGGGCCCTCGTACCGCTATCCGCAACGGCAGGTGAGCGAGATCCTCGGCGACGGCTTCCGCGTCTCCGCCGAGCTGGGCGGGCTCGCGCTGCTCGTCGCCCTGCTCGCGGGCGTCCCGCTGGGCGTGATCGCCGCCGTGCGCCGCGGCCGGCTGCCCGACGTCGTCGCGCGCGCCGTCGCGCTCGCCGGCGTCTCGGTGCCCAACTTCGTGCTCGGGCCGCTGCTCGTGCTCGTGTTCTCGCTCGGCCTGTACTGGCTGCCACCCGCGCTGTGGACCGGCCCGTCGAGCCGCGTGCTGCCGGTGGCGACGCTGGCCGCCGCGTACGTCGCCTACGCGGCGAGGCTCGCGCGGGCCGGCATGCTCGAGGTGCTGGGCCAGGACTGGATCCGCACCGCGCGCGCGAAGGGCCTCGCCGAGCGCGTCGTGGTCGTGCGCCACGCGCTGCGGCTCGGCCTGCTGCCGCTGGTCTCCTGGCTGGGCCCGGCCGCGGCGGGCATCATCATGGGCTCGGTCGCGGTGGAACAGGTGTTCGCGGTGCCGGGGCTCGGGCGCCAGCTCGTGAACGCGGCGTTCAACCGCGACTACACGGTCGTGATCGGCGTCGTGCTCTTCTACGCCGGCGCGCTCATGGCGCTCAACCTGCTCGTGGACGTGGTGCAGGCCTGGCTCGATCCGCGCGTGGAGGCGCGATGAGCATCGGCCTCGCGCCGCCCGCCACCGTGGCGCAGCCGGCGCGCGCCGCGTCGCGCGGCCTGTGGTCGGACGCGTGGCGGCGCCTGCGCCGCAACCGCGCCGCGCTCGCCTCGGGCGTCTTCCTGCTCGTCGTGTGCGCGCTCGCGGCGCTGGCGCCCTGGCTGCCGATGCTGCAGGATCCGGCCGCGCAGGACCTGCGACTGGGCGCGACGGCGCCGTCAGCCGCGCACTGGTTCGGCACCGACGACCTCGGCCGCGACGTCTTCTCGCGGGTGCTGCACGGCGGGCGCATCTCGATGCTGGTCGGCCTCGTCGGGACGCTCGTGAGCCTGCTGGTCGGCGTGACGTGGGGCGCGATCGCGGGCTACGCGGGCGGCGAGCTCGACGAGCTCCTGATGCGCATCGTCGACGTGCTCTACGCGCTGCCCTACATCTTCCTCGTGATCCTGCTGCGCGTCTGCTTCGCCCGCAGCCTCGTCATGCTGTTCGTGGCGCTGGGGCTCGTGCAGTGGCTCACGATGGCGCGTATCGTGCGCGGACAGGTGCGTTCGCTCCGCACGCAGCCGTTCGTCGAGGCCGCGCGCGCCATCGGCGCGAGCGATCGCTCGATCGTGTTCCGCCACCTCGTGCCGAACACGCTCGGGCCGGTGATCGTGTACGCGACGCTGACGATCCCGGCCGTGATCCTGCAGGAGGCGTTCCTCTCCTTCCTCGGCCTGGGGGTCCAGCCCCCGGCGGCCTCGTGGGGCACGCTCGTCGCCGACGGCTCGCGGGTGCTGGCGATCTTCCCGTGGCTGGTGGCCTTCCCGGGACTGGCCCTGTCCCTGACGCTCCTGGCCTTCAATTTCCTCGGCGACGGGCTCCGGGACGCCCTCGACCCCCGGGACCGGGGCGCTCTATAAGAGGAGAGGCCCTTCTCGGACGCGGCCCGGCATCGCTGTTGCTCTGTTCCCCGGTGGGAGCCGTAATCCCATATTTTCCGGCTCAGGGACTTGCCAATGCGTCAGGCCGGTTACATTCTCCTGTCAGAGTGTCTGGTCTCCCGACAGGTCCAACGGTCCGAAACGAGGTCCAGACCGGCTCGTGGAGGGTGAGTTGAAGACCATCACGCGTACCCGATCGAGCGCCCGGAAGGCCGCATCTCCGGGGGCTCCTGTTGAACCCCGCGCCGCCGCCGGAAGCCCCGCGATCTGCATCGTGGTCGCGGACGGCGCCGCCATCGACCGCGCCGCCATCGCCTCGCTCCTGCGGGCCGAGGCGGACTTCCTCGTCGTCGGCGAGGCCGGCAACACGCAGGAGGCGATCGAGCTCTGCCGCCGCATGGAGCCGCACGTGCTCGTGCTGACGCTCACCCTCCCTAGCCCCCTGGGCGAGCCGGCGCTGGCCGAGATCCGCTCGGCGCTGCCCGACCTCTCCATCGTAGCGATGTCGGAACGCGGCTGGAGCGAGTGCCTCGTGCTCAACCCGCCCACGCCGGGCCACCTGCACCACGACGCGCCGCGCTCGTCGCTGTGCGGGGCCGGGCACGATTGCCTGCAGATCGCGGCCGCGCAGGGAGCGGCCGGCACCGTGCGGCGCAGCGCCGATCCCAAGGCGCTGCTCACGACCATCCGCGCCGTGGCGTCGGGGCGCTCGGCGTACGAGCCGGGCACGCTCACGAACCTCGGCGCGCCGCTCGAGCACGACGGCGACACGCCGCTCTCGCCGCGGCTGCTCGAGGTCTCGCACCTGCTCGCCGAGGGACGCTCGAACAAGGAGATCGCGAGCGCGCTCGGCATCAGCGAGCCCACGGTGAAGAAGCACGTCACGCGGCTGCTCGAGCGTCTCGGGCTCGAGGACCGGCTGCAGGCGGGACTGTTCATCGCCCGCCATCCGCTGCTCTTCGCGACGCGCCCCGGCGTGTTGCGCTGATCCAAGCGTCGAGACGAGGCCCCGCCCCCACGGCGGGGCCGTCGTACATCCGGGAAGTCGCGGAGGCGGGCGCTCGCGCCCGCCTCGCTTCACATCGGGAGTCGGCGGGAGAAGCCTCTCTCAACCGCCGCGGGCGCCGGTTCCACCCTCGCACCGCTCGCGCGCCGGTCGTTG
The DNA here is from genome assembly GCA_037917155.1 of Candidatus Eiseniibacteriota bacterium. Taxonomy (GTDB): domain Bacteria; phylum Eisenbacteria; class RBG-16-71-46; order RBG-16-71-46; family RBG-16-71-46; genus CAIXRL01. The sequence goes on along the minus strand of JBAIWU010000397.1, from coordinate 5,496 downwards.
AACGGCCGTCCACTTTTTTGTCAGTGCCACCAACGGACCATCGTAATCGCTGACATGCTGGCCGTAGCTTGCAGGGGTAGCTCGGTAGTTCTACGTACACGTTGCATGTTGATCGTATTCAAATCACGACCGGGACCCGGGCGCATGCGCGTCGCGGTCCCATCCACCTCCACGAAGGAGGACAGACGATGCGACGAGGCTTCTGGCTGAGTGCAGCGTTGCTCGGTTCGTCGCTCCTGATGGTGGCCGCCTCGCAGGCGCTCGCGGAATCGACGCTGGTCGGCTCCGAGACGTGCAAGGATTGTCACCAGAAGGAGTACGCGCAGTACCTCACGACCTCACACGGCCGTGCCCAGACGGACGGCGCGACGCTGCCCGAGAAGATGGGCTGCGAGACGTGTCACGGCGCGGGCTCGGCCCACGTGAACGCCGGTGGCGACGCCAAGGATCCCGGCTTCGCGACGATCCAGCGCCCGGACAAGATGGCGGCCGACAAGGCGAACGCCATCTGCCTCGGCTGCCACAAGGGCGGCGAGCAGTTCTACTGGCAGCACAGCGCCCACGCCCGCCAGAACGTGGCGTGCGTGACGTGCCACAGCATCCACAACTCGCAGGATCCCGCGCACGCCAAGCTCCTGAAGAAGGAGAACACGACGGAGCTGTGCCTGACCTGCCACAAGTCGAACCACCTCGCGATGGGCAAGTCGGCCCACATGCCCGTCGGCGGCAACGGCATGACGTGCAACGACTGCCACAACCCGCACGGCAGCGCCGGCCCGCGGCAGATCCGCGCCCTGACCACGATGGAGCTCTGCCTGAGCTGCCACGCCGACAAGCGCGGCCCCTTCCTGTGGGAGCACGCGCCGGTGCGCGAGAACTGCCTCACCTGCCACGACCAGCACGGCTCGAACTACACGCGCATGCTCGTGTCGCGGCCGCCGTTCCTGTGCAACCGCTGCCACGACGCCTCGCGGCACCCGTCGCAGCTGCGTGACCTCACCGACCTGCAGACGGGCGCGGTCACGACCATGAACCGCTCGTGCCTCAACTGTCACTCGCAGATCCACGGTTCCAACCACCCCTCCGGCAAGATGTTCGTCCGATAGGAGACAGCCATGAAAGCACGAATCGTTCTTGCGTTTGTGCTCACGGCCGCGCTTCTTGCCGTGAGTAGCGTGTGGGCCCAGTCCGACGGCGGCTTCACGGTCGGCGGTGGCTTCTGGTCCCAGACGAATCCCGAGGCGAAGTTCCTCGAGTACCGCGACCTGCCGCGCGGCGGCTTCCTCGCCGACTACATGCTGCGTCAGTTCAGCGGCTCGTGGGCCGGCGCCGTGTGGGGCCAGACGCCGACGCGCTTCGACCAGCAGGACGCGATGTACCTGGCGAAGGGCGTGAGGTGGCGGCTGGATGCGTCGTTCAACGGCGTCCCGCACCGCTTCAGCGAGGTGGCGCGCTCACCGTATGTGCAGACGTCCACCGGCGTGTTCACGCTGTCGGACTCGCTGCAGCGCCAGATCCAGAACCTCACCCAGAGCGCGGCGAACCCGTCCCAGAACCGGACGCTGCAGGAGCTGCTCCGCAATTCCCCCGGCGTGGCACTGGCCATCCAGACGGACGTCACCAAGGTCCGGCTACGGGGCCGTCCGATGAAGGACTGGCAGTTCGAGGTCCGGGGCTCGGACCGCGAGCGCTCCGGCTCGCAGGCGATGGGCACGACGGAGGGCGGACCGGGCGGACCGACGGTCGAGCTCCCGGCGCCGATCGACCAGCGAACGCTCGACGTCGACGCCTCGGCCACGTACGCGCACGGACCGGCGCGCGTGATGGTCACGCTCGGCCTGTCGAATTTCAAGAACCGCATCGAGGCGATCCGGTTCGACAACTTCCGCGTCTTCAACAGCGACACGACGCGCTCGGTCGTGAACCAGATGGCCGCGGCGCCGGACAACAACCTGCTGCGCGGCCGCATCGTGGGCTCGTGGCAGCTGCCATACGCGTCCACGTTCACCGCGACCATCGGCGTCAGCCAGACAACGCAGAAGCAGGACTTCCTGCCGATGACGGTGAATCCGTTCCAGCTCGCGAAGTACGGCTCCACGGGCCTGCTGGACCTGGAGCGCGGCAACCTCGACGGCAAGGTCACCGACGTCGTCCAGGACTACCGCCTCACCGGGCGCCCGTTCGCCAACTTCTACGGCACGCTTCGCTTCCGCCAGGAGAAGATGGACGACCAGACGCCGACGCTCGGGCTGCCGAACGGGTTCATCAACTACGACCAGGGCTGGTCGCGCGGCGCCGTCGAGTCCGAGGCCGCGAGCAACACCAAGACCATCTACGGCCTCGACGCGGACTACTCGCTCGGCAAGCGGGCCGACGTGTCGATCCTCGTCGAGGGCCGCCAGCGCGAACTGCCCGACTGGCGCGAGGTCACGAAGGACGCCGAGGGCATCCTCGGCGGCAAGCTGACCCTGCGGCCGCTGGACAACCTCGACGCGTCCGTCGGCTACCAGTACGGCCAGCGCCGGATGGACTCGTTCATCCTCGACGCGTACGACGGCGCCGAGTGGCCGCTGTTCCGTCGCTACGACGTCGCGGACCGCAACCAGTCCAAGCTCAACGGCGAGATCTCCTGGTCGCCGGTCGAGAAGCTCGACCTGTCGGTCAGCGGCTGGTGGAGCAAGGACGACTACCCCAACAGCACGTGGGGCCTGCAGTCCGTGGACAACACGCAGGTCTTCGGCGAGGGCACCGTGCACGCCGTCAGGAACCTGGACCTGTCCGGCGGCTTCGGCTACGGGCTGCAGAAGAGCGACCAGGCCTCGATCGAGAACGGCACCTCGGTGGTCGCGGACACGACCGCGCGGGCGCCGTGGACCGCCAACCTCGAGGACAAGAGCGTGTACGCGTTCGCCCGCGCCGACTGGTGGGCGAAGTCGAGGAAGCTGCAGGTGACGGCGGACTACACGTTCACCCGTGACATGCAGACGTACGACTTCTCGAACTACTGGATCCGCAGCGCGGCGGGCATCCTGCCGGCGGCGACGACCACGGCGATCGACCTGCCCAGCGACCTGTACCGCATGAACGACGCCGCGCTGACGGCGAAGTGGCACTACTCGCCTCAGTTCGACCTCGGCTGCACCTACGGCTACACGCAGTACGACGTCGCGGACGCGCTGTACCAGAACATCCCCTACGTGAACGTCAACCCGACGAACGCCGGGTCGGCGGCCACGGCGATCTTCCTCGGAAACGGCAAGCTGAACTACACGGCGCACCGCTTCCAGGTGTTCGCCACCCGCCGCTTCTAGAAGTTCCCGCCGCACGCAACGCAGAGCGCCCCGGGGCTCCGGCTCCGGGGCGCGGCGTTTGCGGCGCGGACCGGGGGCGCGGCATCGGCAGCCGCGGCGGCCACTGCGACCGCGGCGGCGTCCCTCAGCGCTGCGGCACGAGCAGGGCGGCGCGGTCGGCGAAGGACATCGGGCGGCCCTCGCGGATGAGCCCGCGGGCCCACTCGAGGCGGTCCGCCACGCCGCACAGCACCACGCCACGCACGACGTCCTCGCGCAGGTAGAAGACGACGCCCTCGCGGCCGGGCTCGAGCCAGACCTCCTGCGTGTCGAGTCGGGCGTTCAGCTCGCCCACGCCCTCGAAGCGCAGGTCGCCGCAGTGGAACCACTTCACCGGCAGGTGCGTGTACGGGGCGTTCGCGCCGGCCATGTTGGCGCCGACCGCCCGGCCGTGGTGCTCGGCGTGGTCCGTGCCCTCGACGCGCATGAGCTGGTTCAGCGCGAGGTAGGGGAACTCGGCGACGTCGCCCGCGGCCCAGATGCCGGGCCGCGAGCAGCGGCCGTACTCGTCGACCACGATGCCGTCGTCGGTCTCGAGCCCGGAGGCCTCGGCCAGCTCGAGCTGCGGCTCGCCGCCCTGGTCCACCAGCACGAGCTGCGTGGTGAGGTCGTTGCCGTTGTACGTGCGCGCGTGCAGGAACTCCCCGGCCTCGCGGATCTCGACCAGCGTCTCGCCCGAGACCGTCTCGATCTCCATGGCGCGCAGCCGCTCGACGAGCGCCTCGCCCACCCCGTGCGAGAGCATGCGGTGGAGCGGGTACTCCTCGGGGAAGATGTACGTGACCTCCTTGCCGCGGCCGCGCAGCGACGCGGCCATCTCGAGCGCGGTGAAGTAGCCGCCCACCACCGTGACGTGCTGGATGTGCTCGAGCCGGCGCTCGAGGTCGATGTAGTCCTCGAGGTCGCGGAAGTAGCGCACGCCGGAGGTCTCGGCGCCCTCGGCCTGCAGCCGGCGCGCGCGGCAGCCCGTCGCGATGAGCGCGTGGTCGTACCCCACGCTGTCGCCGCGCTCGTCCCAGAGCACGTGGTTCTCGGCGTCGATCTCGACCACCTCGCGCCGCAGGCGAACCTCGACGCGCTGCTCGTCGTAGAACGGGGCCGCGTGCACGGAGAGCTGCTCGAGGTCGTACGGCCCGCGCCAGACGTCCTTGCTCAGGGGGGCCCGGCGGTACGGCAGGTGGTTCTCGCGCGACACGAGGAGGATCCCGCCCTCGGGATCCCGGGAGCGGATGCCCTCGATGGCGGAGGCGCCTGCGAGGCCGCCCCCGATGACGACGTACCGGTAGTGCATGCGATTCGATTCCTGCGCGGGGTGTCGTGTGTTCCGGGAGCGCGGGAGTGTAGACCAGATCCGCCCGCGCGGCACCCGCATCGCACCCGCGCGGCGCCCGCCGCGAGGGCGCGTCGCGCCGTCAGCAGCAGCCGCCGGGCGTCTCGGGCGCGCCCGGCTCGCGCCCGTGCAGCTCGCGCGCGAGCCCGCGCTTCCACGTTCCGCGCTGCACCCAGAGGAGAATGGCGATCGTGCGCACCATGCAGGAGATCGTGATCAGCCACACGATCCCGATCGCGCCCGAGTCGGTCCAGCGCGGCACGAGGAACGCGAGCGGGATGCGGGCGAGCGAGACGAGCGTGTAGATCCACGACAGCACGGCCGTGTGCCCGGAGCCCATCACGGACTCGGCGGTGACGATCTCGAGCGCGGTGAACGGCAGCGTGAGCCCGAGCACGCGCAGGTAGGGGACGCCGATCGCCCACACGGCCGGGTCCGGCGAGAACCACGCGAGCAGCGCCCGCGGCGCGGCGAGGAACACCACCGTGAGCGCCAGCGACACCCCCAGCCCCCAGCGCTGCGCGGTGCGCACGACCTCCTCGGCGCGCTCCGGCCGGCCGGCGCCGAGGCTCTGCCCCAGCAGGCTCGCGCCCGAGAGCCCGAGCGCGAGCGCGAGCACGAACTGGATGGCCTCGAGCCGGTTGCCGATGCCCACGACCGCCACCGCCGGCGCACCCCACGCCGAGGCCGAGCGCACGAACGACACGTACACGGCCGAGAACAGCATGCCGATGAGCGCCGCCGGCGCGCCGACGCGCGCCAGGCCGAGGATGCGCACCGGCGGCCCCGGCGCGCGGCGCGCGAGCGGGAACGACG
>JBAIWU010000396.1:0-3886 GCA_037917155.1 Candidatus Eiseniibacteriota bacterium | reverse complement strand
CGCGGCAGCGGCGCGGCGGGCGGCGCGGCCGCGCGGGGCGCCGTCGCGGCGGAGCGCGCGGGCCGGCCCTTCGCGGAGCGCCGCATGCGCTCAGACCGCGACGCCGAACTCGCGCAGCGCGTCGTTCAGGCTGGTCTTGCGGTCCGTGCTCGCCGAGCGCGTCCCGATGACGAGCGCGCACGGCGTGCCGAACGGTCCGGCCGGGAACTTCTTCGGGCGGAAACCCGGGATCACGACCGCGCCCGCGGGCACCTCGCCGCGCAGCTCGACGGCCGCCTTCGCGCGCACGTCCACGATGGGCGTGCTCGCGGTGAGCACGACGCCGGCACCGAGCACGGCGCCGGCGCGCACGCACACGCCCTCGACCACGATGCTGCGCGAGCCGATGAAGCAGTCGTCCTCGACGATCACGGGGGCGGCCTGCGGCGGCTCGAGCACGCCGCCGATGCCGACGCCGCCCGAGAGGTGCACGCGTGCGCCGACCTGCGCGCACGAGCCGACGGTGGCCCACGTGTCGACCATGGTGCCCTCGCCCACGCGCGCGCCGATGTTGACGTAGCCCGGCATCAGGATGACGCCCTTCTCGAGGAAGCTGCCGTACCGCGCGACGCCCGGCGGCACGACGCGCACGCCGGCGCGCTCGAGCCCGCGCTTGAGCGGCACCTTGTCGAAGACCTCGAGGTCGCCCGCCAGGACCGGCTCCGAGACGCGCATGCGGAAGTAGAGGAGGATCGCCTCCTTGATCCACGCGTGCGTCGTCCACGCGCCGCCGGGCGCCTCCGGCGGCGAGGCGACGCGCAGGTCGCCGCAGTCGAGCGCGGCGATCGTACCCTCGACGGCGCCGCGCAGCGACGGGTCGTCGAGCGCGCGCTGCCCGCTCCAGCCCTCGTCGATCGTCGCGCGCCAGCGCTCCAGCGGGTAGTCGCCCATCCGCCTCAGGCCTCCAGCGCCGCCATGCGCGCGATCGCCTCGCGGCACTGCGCCAGCGTCGGCACGAGCGCGAAGCGCACGAAACCCTCGCCGCCCGGGCCCAGGAACGATCCCGGCACGCAGACGATGCCGAGCCGCAGCAGCGCCTCGACGAACGCGACGTCGTCGCCGCCGGGCGCCTTGAGCCAGAGGTAGAACGTGGCCTCGCTCGCCTCGATCGTCCACTTCCGGCGCGCGAACTCGGCGCGGAACAGGTCGCGCTTGGCGGCGTACTTCGCGCGCTGCTCGTCGGTGTGCGCGTCGTCGTTCCACGCGGCGATCGCCGCGTCCTGGATGAAGTCGGGCGTCGCGGTGCCCGGGTTCGGCCGGAAGCGCCGCAGCGCCTCGATCAGGCGCGCATCTCCGGCGATGAAGCCGGAGCGGTAGCCCGTCATCGCGGAGCGCTTGCTCAGCGTGTAGAGCGCGACCACGTTCTCGAGCCCGTGCTCGAGCAGGCTCGGCGGCGGCCCGCCCTCGAACCACAGGTCGCAGTAGGCCTCGTCCGACGCGACCCAGAAGCCGTGGCGGCGCGCCAGCTCGACGATGCGGCCGCCCTGCTCGCGCGACAGCACGGAGCCGGTCGGGTTCTGCGGCGAGTTCAGCCACAGCAGCGCGGTCCTCGCCCACACGGCGTCCGGCACGCGGTCGGGATTGAAGCGCCAGCCGTCGGCGGACTGCAGCGGCGTGAAGTACGGCGTGCCGCCGGCGTAGATCGCGCCCGCCTCGTAGACCGGGTAGGCGGGCGTCGGGATCACGACCGTCCTGCGGTCCGAGGCGGCGTGGATCATGGCGAACGCCATGTTGAACACGGCCTCCTTCGCGCCGTTCGCGGGCAGCACGTGCGCCTCCGGGTCCACCTGCACGCCGTAGCGCCGCCCCAGCCAGCGCGCGCACGCGGCGCGCAGCTCGGGCTTGCCCGTGGTCGCGGGATAGCTCGAGACGACCGGCACGGCGTTCTTGAGCGTCTCGCGGATGAACGCGGGCGTCTCCTCGCGCGGGTCGCCCATGCCGAAGTTGATGACCTCGACGCCGGCGGGCGCGAGCTCGCGCCGGCGGCGGTCGAGCTTGACGAACGGGTACTCGGCCCCGCCGGTGAGCAGCGGGTGCAGCGGCGCGGGCACGGTCTTCACGGTGGGCATCGTCATCAGGCCTCCGAGGCGAGGAAGGCGGCGAGCCACTCGCAGGCCACGCCGAGGTTGTCGATGGGGCAGCGCTCGTCGGCGCGGTGGCACAGCGCCGCGAGCCCCGGCCCGAAGTTGAACGCGGGGATCCCCGCGCTGGTGAAGCGCGCGACGTCCGTCCAGCCCTGCTTGCCCGCGACCTTCGCGCCGAAGCGGCGCACGAACTCCTGCACCTCGGGCCGATCGAGGCAGACGGCGCCGGGCGGCGCCTGGTCGACGACCTCGAAGCCGAAGCCTTCGGGCACGAGCGCGCGCACGCGCGCGATCGCCTGCTCGACGGTGCGGTCGGGCGGGAAGCGGTGGTTGAGGTTCGCGACCATCTCCGCCGGCACGACGTTGCGCGCCGTGCCCGCGTGCAGCGTGGTCACCTGCAGCGTCTCGCGGTACTCGAGCCCCTGCACAAGCACGGGCGTCACCGGGAAGCGGGTGATCCCGGCCAGCCACTCGGCGCCCTCGGCCACGGCATTGCGCCCCATCCAGGGGCGCGCCGCGTGCGCGGAGACGCCGGGCACGCGCACCTCGACGTTGAGGATGCCGTTGCAGCCCATCTCGACGTTCATGTCCGTGGGCTCGAGCAGCACCGCGAGCGACGCTCCGGCGAGCCATGGCATCTCGCGCAGGATGCGGCCGAGGCCGTTGTTCACGGCCGGGCCCTCCTCGGCGTCGTAGAAGACGAGCGCGACGTCGTGGCGCAGCGCGTCGAAGTCGAGCGACTCGTGCAGCGCCAGCATGACGGCGTCCCCCGCCTTCATGTCCGTGGTGCCGACGCCGTGGACGAAGCCGCCCTCGCGGCGGGCGCGCGCGTTGCCCTGCGCGGGCACGGTGTCGAGGTGGCCGGCGAGCACGACGAGCGGCCGGCCGCGGCGCGGGCCGCGCCACACGACGCCATTGCCGGAGCGGAGGACCTCCCCCGCCCGCGAGGCGAGGCGCCCGGCGACGTACCCGGCGATGGCCTCCTCGTGACCGGTGACGCTCGGAATGTCGACGAGCGCGACGAGCAGGTCGGCGATGTGGTCGGCGGTCATGGACATGGTTGATCCTCTGAAGGAAAGGGTCGCCGAAAGCTAGCACCGTGCTTCGGCTTGCGCCACCGCTTCGCCGCGTCTAGCGTGCCCCGCATGGACTCCCGCTCGGCCCCGGCAACGCTGCCCGCGCACGTGCACGTGCTGCGGCTCGTCGGCCGCGACGTGCTCGACGTGCTGCACCGCGTGTCGACGAACGACCTCGCGTCGCTGCCGCCGGGCGGCGCACGCGTGACGCTGTTCTGCGACTACCGCGGCCGGCTGTTCCACCGCGCGGTCGTGTGGCGCGATCCCGCCGGGGGCGCGTGGCTGCTGAGCGACTCGCCGGCCGGGGCGCTCGCGGCGTTCCTCGACGCGCGGGTGTTCCGCGAGGACGTGCGCGTCGCGCCGTCGCCCGCGGAGCTGCCCGATGCGCTCGCGCCGCTCGCAATCGCGGCGTTCGGGGCCGACGAGCGCGCGCGCATCGAGGCCGGCCTGCCCGGGTTCGGCCGCGAGATCGACGAGGCGTTCAACGCCTACGAGGCCGGGCTCGCCGGCGAGGTGCATCTCGCGAAGGGCTGCTACACGGGGCAGGAGGCGCTGCAGCGGCTCGTGACGTACGACAGCGTGCGGCGCGAGCGCGTGCGCGTCGCGGGGCCGGGCGCGCCGCCCGCCGTGCCTCAGGACGTGCTCGCGGCCGGCGCGCCCGCGGGGCGGCTCACGAGCGCGATCGAC
>JBAIWU010000395.1:0-10590 GCA_037917155.1 Candidatus Eiseniibacteriota bacterium | reverse complement strand
CCTCCGGGCGCGAGCCGCGCTGCAGCTCCTCGAGCAGCGCACGCGCCGCGTCGACCTGCGCGGCGGCCTGCCGCGCGCGCGCCGCCGCCTCGACCGTGTCCAGCACGGCGAGCACCTCCCCCGCGCGCGCGGTGTCGCCCTCCTGGACGGTGACGGCGACGACGCGGCCCGGCACGAGGAAGCCGAGCTGCGCCTCGGTGGCCTCGACCGTGCCCGTGGCCGTGTCGGCGCGGCCGGCGCGGCGGGGGAGCCCGACCGCGACGACCACGGCGACGAGCAGCAGCGCGACGGGCACGATGATTCGGGGATTCGGTTTCATCGGACGGCTCCGGGGCGAGGGGAACGGGGCGCGCGCCGCGCACGGAGCGGAGCGGCCCGCAGGGTCTGCTCGAAAAGCCGCCAGGCCGCGAGGCCCGGCCGCCGCGGGTCGAACGCGCCGCCGCTGAGCGCCGAGAGCATCGAGGGCGGCTGCACGATGCCGAGGAACATGAGCGCCACGGTCCGCGGCGCGACGTCGCGCCGGATGGCGCCCTCGCGCTGCCCGCGCCGGGCGAGGGCGGCGACGCGCCCCATGTAGCCGGATACGACCGCGAACACGCGCCGCCGGCGCTCGGCGCTGCCGGACTGGAACGCGTCGCTCACGAGCACGGGAAAGAGCGCGCGGCTCTCGCCCACGAGCGCGAGGTGCAGGTCGAACAGGCGGCGCAGCGCGGCCAGCGCGTCCCCCGGCCCGCTCGCCACGTGCGCGACGATGCCGACGAGGCGCTCGTGCACGCGCTCGAGCACGGCGTCGAGCACGGCCTCCTTGCCCGGGTAGTGACGGTAGAGCGCCGAGGGCGCGAGGCCGACGCGTCGCGCCACGGCGGCGACGTTCAGCTCGCGCAGGCCGCGCTCGGCCACCAGCGCGAGCGCCGCCTCCGCGATCTGGTCGCGGCGGATTCGCGTACCGAGCTTCAGCCTCGCCATCGGCGCCTCCGTTGTGAACGCAGATTCACAATAGGAGCGAACCGGGAGCCTGTCAAACCGGACGCGCGAACGCGCTCGCACGACGCGGGGGGCGCGGGCGGACGGGCCCGCCGGGCCCCGCGCGGCTTGCACGGGTGGCGGCCCGCTCGACTCCAGCGCCGTCGCCTCACGCGCCCCGCGCCGGCGCGGCCTCGTCGCTCAGGGCGCGAGGACGAACCGCGCGGTCGCCTCGCGTCCGCCCTGGCGCACGCGCACGAAGTAGAGCCCGGCCTCGAGGTCGCGCAGGTCGATCCGGGCCGCGGTCGGGCCGAACGCCGCTCCCGGTGCCTGCTGCGTCCGCACCCGCCGGCCGTGCACGTCGAACAGGTCGATGCGTGCCGGCGCGGAGGGCGCGAGGCGGATCTCGATCGCGGCCGTCGCCCGCGCGGGGTTGGGGCTCACGCGCACCGCGAACGCCGGCGCCGCGGGCGGGAGCGAATCGTTCACCAGGGACGCGAGCCCCGCGAACTGCGCGCGCACCGCGTCCGCGCTCGCCCGCAGCACGGAGATCGAGGCGAGCCGGTCGGCGCCCTGGCCGACCACGATCGCGGCGAGCATCTCGGCCGTGTCGCCGGGCGCAAGCCGGAACGGGCCGGAGCTCACCATGACGCGCTTGTCCGTCGCCACCGTGTCCAGCCAGCCCGCGTGCGTCACGGGATCGCCGGGGCGCATGAAGGTGGTGACCTGCGAGGTCGTCGGGTCCACGACCGGCGAGCCGTCGACGTACCGGCCCTGCAGGAGCGCGAGCGACTGCGCCGCGCCCTGGGGGTCGGCCCCGCCGATGTAGCCCATGATCGCGCTCGCGCCGAGCCGCGTGCCCCCGGGCGCGGCCGCGGGCCCGCGCAGCAGCAGGACGCCCACCGCCGGAGGCGTGGCGCCGTAGACCTCGTCCGAGTCATCCGCGTTGTAGACGAAGCCGAGCGCGCGGCCGGGATCGCAGCCCATCATGTCGTCGGCGCCGCCACCGAGGTCGGCGTCGAGCCACACGTCGGCGACGAGGCTGTCGAGCGCCAGCGCGCCGCGGTTCCGGATCTGGTACTCGAGCAGGATCGCGTCGCCCGCCGCGCCCGGGTGGTCGAACGCGAGCACGGCCTGGCGCACCTCGAGCCCGAGCGGCGGGCTGCCGCCGGCGGAGCTGGTGTGGAGCGCGGGATCCGCGTCGTTGTACACGCACCAGAGGAGCTGGTCGCCGGCGATGCCGAGCGTGCCGTCGGCGAGCAGCGCCACCGGCGGCGCGCCCTGCGGCACGGCGCCGAGCGTCCAGTCCGCGAGCGCCGCGTCGCGCGCCACGACGTCCGGGTAGCGTCGCTGCAGCCGGTAGACCTTGTACGCGGGCTTCGCGTGATCGTCGGAGGCGCCGCCGGGAAGGATCGCGCCGGGGCCGAACTCCGGCTCGTAGTCCGCGACGGTGGCGCGCGCCTCGCCGCCGGGGAGCCGCGCACCCAGCCACAGGCCGCCCGCGTAGCCGACGAAGCGGCCGCTGCCGCGCGGGTACTCGAGGCCGGCGTCGGGTCCCCGCGTGTACGCGATCGAGCCGACGTTCGTGACCAGCATGCGCAGGCGGTTCGCGTCGATCCACTGGCCGGGATCGATGATCGCCGCGCGCGCGGGCCGGGTGGCCGGCCGGTGCGCGGGCGGCGCGGTCGCGGCCGCGAGGGCGGGGAGCGCGGCGCACAGCGCCCACGCGAGGAGCAGCGCGGCCGAGCCACGGGACAGGAGCCGGGGACGTCGCATGATGCCTCCGTGCGCGGCGGGCCCCGGGGGCGAGCCGGCGACCCGTGCCGGCTCACGGAGTATGGACCCGCCCCGGCCGCGCCGCCACCGCGGCGGCGGTTGGCGCTTGTCCGGGCCGGGGCGGCGTGCTACACGGGAGCGTCCGCAGTCCGGTGCCGTCCCACCCGGCGGTCGAACGCATGAGCGACGAGTCCCGCAGCGTGCCCTCGCCCTGGGCCTGGATCCCCAGCCTCTACCTCGCGGAGGGGATCCCCTACGTCCTCGTCATGACGGTGTCCGTCATCATGTACAAGGGCTTCGGGATCTCGAACACGGACATCGCGCTCTACACGAGCTGGCTCTACCTGCCGTGGGTCATCAAGCCGCTGTGGTCGCCGGTCGTCGACCTGCTCGCGACGCGCCGCCGCTGGATCTGGGCCACGCAGCTCGTCGTGGGCGGCGCGCTCGCGGGCGTGGCGCTGGCCGTGCCGGGGCCGCACTTCCTCCGCTGGACGCTCGCCTTCTTGTGGCTGCTCGCGTTCGACTCGGCAACGCACGACATCGCGGCCGACGGCTTCTACATGCTGGCGACGAGCGAGGAGCAGCAGTCGTTCTTCGTCGGCGTGCGCACGCTCTTCTACCGCGTCGCCACGATCGCCGGGCAGGGGCTGCTCGTCATGCTGGCCGGTGCGCTCGAGGGCCGAGGCGGCGACCCCAGGGCGGCGTGGTCGGTCGCGATGGGCGTGCCGGCGGCGCTGTTCGTCCTCTTCGGCCTCTGGCACCGCTTCGTGCTGCCGCGCCCGGCGAGCGACGTCGCCGGCGAGGCGCGCCGCATCCCCGAGCTGGTGATGGCGTTCCTGCGCACGTTCGGCTCGTTCTTCCGCAAGCCGCGCATCGGCTGGCTGCTGGCGTTCCTGCTGCTCTACCGCCTCGGCGAGGCGCAGCTCGTCAAGATGGCCGCGCCGTTCCTGCTCGACGGGCGCGACAAGGGCGGGCTCGCGCTCACGACGGGCGAGGTCGGCTTCATCTACGGCACCGTGGGCGTCGTCGCGCTGTCGCTGGGCGGCATCCTCGGGGGCTGGGTCGCGTCGCGCCACGGGCTCAAGGCGTGGCTGTGGCCGATGCTGTTCGCGATCCACCTGCCCGACGCGGTCTTCATCTGGCTCGCGTACGCGCAGCCCGCGAGCCTGCTGCTCGTCCAGGCCGGCGTCGCCGTGGAACAGTTCGGCTACGGCTTCGGGTTCACCGCGTACCTGCTCTACATGATCCGCATCTCCCGGGGCGAGCACCGCACCGCGCACTACGCGATCTGCACCGGCTTCATGGCCATGGGCATGATGTTCCCCGGCATGTGGAGCGGCTGGCTGCAGGACCACATCGGCTACCGGCACTTCTTCTCGTGGGTCGTGCTCGCGACGATCCCCAGCTTCCTCACCGCGCTCGCGATCCCGCTCGAGCCGGAGTTCGGCCGCCGCGGCGCCGCCTGATCGGCGCGGCGAAGGGGGCCACTCGCGCGCCGTCACACGGGACCGCCCGGTCCCTCGACGCGACGGAACTCGTCGGTCGACGACTCGCGCATTGCGGGCGCCGGCACGGGGCGGGACAATCCGGCGAGCGGGCGGCGCGTCGTCGCCCGTCCTCCCCTCGCGACAGGCGCTCGCCTGCCCGCGCGCGCGCACTCCGGACCATGGCCGACGGGTCCTTCGCCCGCCGGACGAGAAGGGACTCCCCGATGTCGCCCAGCCACCGATTCCCGCGCCTGCGCGGGCTCGCGGTCATCGCGTTCGCCATCGCACTCGGCCTGCTGGCGGTGCTCCCCGCCGGCGCCGCCACCTGGACGTGGGCCAACCCGGCCGGAGGGACGTGGTCGACGCCCTCCAACTGGTCGCCCGCCGGCGTGCCCGCGACGGGCGATGACGTCGTGCTGCCCGCGCTGGGCGCCGACTACGCCGTCACGCTCGACGTGGGCGCCTCGATCTCCGGGCTCGCCGTCGGCGCCGGGGCGACGCTGCAGATGGCGTCGACGGGCGCACTCCACTACACCGGTCTCGCGATCCAGAACGACGGCGTCGTGATCGTCGGTCCCGTCGCCGCGAACGTGCTGACCTTCGACGACACGAGCGACACGCTGCGGATCTCGGGTTCGGGTGCGATCGAGATGCAGGGCGCGGGCAGCGTCACCTCGCCACTCTCGCGGCCCACGCTCCACTGGCGCATCGTGAACGGCGCCGGCCACACGCTCCGCGGCGACGGCAACGTGTGGGTGCCCGTCGAGAACCGCGGCCGGATCGAGCAGACGGGCACCGGCGTGAAGCTGCTGACGCTCGAGCAGTACCTGTGGAACTCGGGCGTCGTCGACGTGCGCGACGGCGGCCGCGTCAACGTGCGCTTCTTCGTGCAGAGCAACGGCGGGACGCTCGTCGGGCACAACGGCCGCGTCACCGTCATGCCCACCGACCAGCCCGGCGACTACAACTACGGCCCGATCGACAACCTCCACGGCGGCACGCTCGTCGCGGACGGCGGCGACCTCGACCTCGTCGCCGGCGTGGTCGCGGGCGGCACGGTCCTGCGCAACGGCGGCGCGGGCATCGTCGGCTTCCACGACGTCGGCAACCCGCAGGACGTCGTGGTCACCTCCGGCGCCGAGGCGCTCTTCGACGGCGGCACCGGCTACCACTCCACGCTCGCGACGTTCGAGAACCACGGCACCGTGCACGTGAAGGGCACGCTGTGGGTCGGCACGGCCGTGGGCGACACCGTGAGCACGACGAGCGACGGCACGATCGTGCTCGAGGGCGGCACGCTCGCCGCGGCGAAGAACATGGCCGGCGTGCCGCAGTGGATCCTCAACACCGGCACGATCACGGGCTGCGGCACGATCGAGGGCAACTTCATCAACGCGGGCACGGTGAACGTGGACTGCCCGACGGGCTACGAGAACGTCACGTCGCCGACCTTCGTCAACCGCGGCACGGTGACCGTGAGCCGTGGCTACCTGCACGCCTGGGGCGCGGGCGCGACCCTGACGAACGTGGGCGTCCTCTCCGGCGGAAACGGCGGGATCCTCGTCGACCAGGGCGCGACGATCCGCAACACGGGCGGCGTGCTCGTCGCCGGGCGCAGCAACGTCACGCTGGGCCGCGGCGCGACCACGGCGAGCATCGTCGGCGGCACGCTCGCCTCGACGGGCGGCGGCTACTTCATGAACGCGGGCCAGGCGACGCTGCGCGACGTGACGCTCGACGCGACCGCCACGCTCTACACGCTCGGCCACGCCACCACGACCGCGGCGGGCGCGAGCGTCGTGATCCGCGGCGTCAACGACGTCGAGGCCGGAGGCACGTTCGCGGCCGGCGCGACGACGGACTACGTGCAGGCCGGCGGCGTCACGCGGCTCGCGGGCGGCACGCTCGTCGTGCCGCGCGGGCTCACCGTGGACGGCGCGCTGCGCGGAACGGGCACCGTGGTCGGCGACGTGACGAACGCCGGCGAGGTCGCGCCGTCGGCCTCGACGGCCGGCCTGCAGGTGCAGGGCGACTACGCGCAGCGCCGCGACGGCGTGCTCCGCTTCGCGATCGGCGGCTACGCGAGCGACCAGTACGGGCGGCTGGGCGTCTCAGGGGCGGCGGCGCTCGACGGGCGGCTCGCGGTCGAGACGGCCGGCGGCTTCGCGCCGGATGGCGGCCGCACGTTCGGCGTCCTTTCGTCCGGCACGCGCAGCGGCACGTTCGCCGCGGTCGACGCCGCGGCGGGGATCGTCGTGGACGCGCTGTACGACGAGGCGGGCGTCGCGCTCCAGACGACCGTGCCCCTCGCGGTCGGCGGACCGTCGGGGCCGGCGACGCTGCGGTTCGACGCCCGCGGCGCGGGCCTCGCGCTCGAGCTGCCGCGTGCGGCGGACGTCACCGTGAGCGCGTACGACGTGGGCGGCCGCCGTGTCGCGGTGCTCGCGAGCGGGCCGCGCGCCGCGGGCACGTACGCGTTCGACCTGCGCGCGACCGGCCTGCCGGGCGGCGTGTACTTCGCGCGCGCGAGGGTGCGCGGCGACGGCCGCACGGAGGTGCGCGAGGCGCGGGCGATCCTGCTGCGCTGACGCGCGGGCGGCGCGCCGGGGGCGCAGCGTTCCCCCGGCGCGGCCGCGCCGCTCAGCGGACGATCGTCATGCGCCGCGTCCCGATGGTGCGGCCGTCGATCGCGAGGCTCACGAAGTAGAGCCCCGGACGAGCGGCGTCGCCGCCCGCGTCGCGCGCGCTCCACATGGCCTCGTGGCGGCCCGCCCCGAGGCGGCCGAGGTCGGCGCCGCCCACGCGCCGGCCCGCGATGTCGAGCACGCGCACCTCGACGCGGGCGTCACGGGCGAGCGTGAACGACAGCAGGCTCGCGCCCCGGCTCGGGTTCGGCCCGATGGCGTCGAACGCCGTGACGAGCGGGCCCCTGCCGTCGACGCCCGTCGTGCTCGAGAGGGAGAGCGCCGCCGTGTAGCTGGTGTCGGGGCCGCAGCCGTCCGTGAGCACGGCGTAGTAGTTCCCGGTGTCGAAACCCGACACGTTCGCGATCGTCAGGGTCGCGCCGGTGGAGCCGCTGATCGTGGAGCCCGAGAAGGTTGCGCCGTCGACGAGCGCCGCGCCATTGAGGTACCAGCGCTCGGTCGCGCCGTAGCCCGACGCGGGCGCGGCGCCGAACGTCACGGTCGAGCCGCGGTTCACGGTCTGCGAGTAGGGCTGGGACGTGAACCACGCGAGGCCCGTGGACGTGTAGCGCGCGGCGTGGGGCGAGAGGGTCGGTGTGCTGCCCGCGGTCGTGAACGCCCCGCCCGCGAGGATCTCGCCGCCGAAGTCGCCGAGCGAGTACACCGTGTTGTCGGTGCCGTTCGTCAGCGGGTGCCAGGCCGAGCCGTCCCACTGGGCCACGTGGTGCGCGCTGACGCCGCCGCACGTGTTGAACTGCCCGCCGACGTAGAGGTTCGTGCCCACGGCGTGCAGCGCGAAGACGGCCGCGTCGGCGCCTCCGGTCGAGAACGTGCCGTACGACGTGCCGTTGTACCAGGCGAGGTTGGGCGAGCTGTTGATGCCCGGGTAGCTGCCGCCGATCACGAGCACGCCGTTCCAGACCTCGAGCGAGTACACGGTGCCGTTGAAGAAGCCCCCGCACGCGCTCCAGCCCGTCCCGTTCCAGCGCGCGAGCCCGCCCGTCGAGACGCCGCCCGCGGTTGTGAACGAGCCGCCCGCGTAGAGGGCGCCGCCGTACGACTTGAGCGCGTAGACGACGCCGTTCATGCCGCCGCCCATGGACTCCCACGCGAGGCTGGTGCCGTTCCAGCGCCCGACGTAGCCGAGGTACGTGGCGCCCGACCACTGGAACGAGCCCGCGGCGTACGTGTTGTTGCCGCTGCCCGCGTTGTGCCGCTCGATCGCCAGCACCGCGTTGTCGAACCCGGCGCCCATGGCCGTCCACGCCGGCGGGGTGTAGGAAACGGCCCTCTGGTCCCAGTACGCGATGCGGTTCGCGGCGACGCCGCCCGCGTGCGTGAAGTAGCCGCCCGCGACGAGCTCGTACGTCTGGCTGAGGCCGACGCCGATCGTGTACGCCTTGAGCGCGTTGACCTGGTCGTCCATGCCCGAGCCGTACGCGGCGAGGTTCGCGCCGTTCCAGCCCACGATCTCGTGCGCCGGCGTGCCCGGGTCGGCCGACTGGTTGAATGCGCCGCCGAGCACGAGCCGGCCCGCGTAGTAGGTCATCGCCTGCACGCCGGCGACGTTGCCGCCGCCCATCGGCGCCCACTCGTAGCCGCTCCAGCGGGCCCCGTAGTGCGCGGGCTGGCCGCCGGCGTTCGCGAACCAGCCGCCGGCGAACAGGTCGCCGCCGTCGGAGAGCAGCGTCATCACGAAGTTGTCGCAGCCCGTGCCAGGCGCGGTCCAGAGCCCCGTGAGGTAGTCGTAGAGGACGATGTTGTTCGTCGGCTGGCCGGCGCCGTTGGTGAACTGTCCGCCCACGGCGAGGTCGTTGCCCCACACGCCGAGCGAGTAGACGCCGCCGTAGGTCCACGACCCGTACGCGTGGAAGTAGGAGCCGTTGTACGCCATCAGCACGCGGATGGACGACGTCCCCACGACCTGGAAGCCGCCGCCGATGACCAGCTCGCCGTCGTACGGCTGGAACGCGTCGACGAAGTTGTCGCACGTGACCATCGAGGTCCAGTTCGCGCCGTCGAAGCTCCACACGTCGCCGTGCGGGTTGCCGCTGCCGTCGTGGTAGTAGGTGCCGGCGTACATCACGCCTCCCCAGACCGTGAGCGCCTCGACGTTCTGGCCGGGGCTCGTGCCGGGGCCCGCAACGTTCTCCCACTTGCCCGCCGACACATTCCAGTGCGCGATGTTCGTCGCGACGTCGAGCACGGTGGGGTAGATGACGAAGTTGCCGCCCGCGTACAGCTCGCCGTTGAAGTTGACGAGGGTCTGGATCGTCCCGGTGCTCGTGCCCTGGTAGAAGTTGTTCGTCCAGCTCGTCCCGTCCCACGCGAGGATGTTGTTGTCCGGCGTCGCGGGGTTGGTGTCGCCGCTGCCGGCCACGACGAGCTCGTTGTTCCAGATCGTCATCGCGTAGACGCCGAAGCCGACCCCGCCGCCGAGCTCGTGCCACTGGCCGGTCGCGGGATCCTGCTCGGCGAGGTGGTTGGCGGGTACGCCGTCGAAGCTCGTGAACAGTCCGCCGACCACGAGCCGCGGCTGCTGCGGTCCGCTCGGGCCGTCGGGATCCCAGATGATCGACGCCTGGATGTCGCCGTTGGCCCCGTTGGCCGCCGAGCCGGCGTCGAGCGGGCCGGCCTTCCAGTCGGAGCACTGCGCGCGGGCCGAGGGCGCGTGGAGCAGGAGTGCGATCAGGGTCGCGATCGCGAGCGGGCGGGCGTTCATGGGCTTCTCCTCGGATTCCAGGGGCGGGAAGCCGGCCTCGGACGCGCGGGCGCGCGACCCGATCCACCGGATGGACAGTGGTTGCGCTCCGTCGGGACGGAGCCATGTCCACCCCTACGTGCGAGCCGGACCGGGCGAACAGGCCGGATGCGAGCGCCGGCTTGTCATCCTGCCCGGGGGCTGGCCGCGCGGGTATGCCTTCCATCACGCGCCGGCGTGTCGCGCGTCATGGCCCCGGGGAACAGGCGGGACCGACGATGCGTACGCGGAACAGGAGGGAAGGGCCGCGACGTGACGCGAATCCCCCCGCGATCGGCGCGGCAACGAGCGGAGGCGCGATGCACATCGAGCTGCACAGGCGACGGAGCGGTGCGGCTCCGTCACCGAGACGGACGCGGGATGTCCGGTCCGGCCGGCCGGGTGACGCCCGGCAAACGGACGGACGGCGCACTCCGCGCCGAGTCCGGCACCGCGTGCGCGGTCGGGCCGGGGAGCCCGACGGGCCCGGGGTGTTCGCGCTGGACCGGCGTCCCGAGTCCAGGGACCTGGCCGAGGTGGAGGGCGAGCGCATGAGGACGCGAAGGATCGTGAAGACCGCCATCGTGGGGGCAGCGGTCGTCGTCGGCCTGGTGGCCTGGGCCACCTCCGCCGCCCGCGCCGAGGAAGGCGCCACGGCCGCCGCGCTGAAGATCGCCCACCAGAGGGAGTACACGACGCAGCAGCTCTACCTCGCCGACGCCGCCCGCGCGGACGAGGAGGGCTACCCGCAGGTCGCGGTGCTCTTCCGGGCGCTCGCCAGCGCGGAGAGCGTGCACGTCCGCAACCACGCGATCGCGCTGGAGGCGCTGGGCGTGACGCCCGCGCCGAAGGCCGAACCGCTCGTCGTCAGGACGACGGCGGAGAACCTGCAGGCGGGCATCGACGCGGAGGTCTACGAGCGCCGCGTCGCTTACGCGCG
>JBAIWU010000394.1:0-6220 GCA_037917155.1 Candidatus Eiseniibacteriota bacterium | reverse complement strand
TGGCCTCAGTGCGCGACTTCGAGGTCGCCATGCGAGGCGTCTCCCGGGTTGCCGGACTCCCCGTGCTCGAGCGCCACGCGCGAGGCCACCTCGCGCGCGAGCTCGACGCTCACGGGACGCTCGCCGTGGTCCACGAGCAGCTCGAGCACGCGCTCGAACTGCCCCGTGTCGAGCGCGCCGCGGTGCTGGAGGTCGAGCAGGTAGCCCCACGCCTCCGTGCTCAGGGACTCCCGCTCCTCGGCGCTCGGCACGCGCGCGGCGTGCCGCCCCGGCGCGCCGGCGACCCACGCCGGCGGCGCCTGCGCGCCCGCGACGGCGCGGATCGCGAGCACCGCCGAGTGGAGCTCCTCGACGGACCAGCCGCCCTCCTCGATGGCCTCGCCGAGCGTTTCGAGCGCGAGCTCGTCGCCGTCCAGGAAGTCCTCGAGCTTGTCCCCGATCAGCCGCAGCAGCCGCATCACGCCGTCGTGGTCGTGGCGATCGCTCATGAGTGGCTCTCCACGCCTTCGTCGATGGGCATGTGGCACTTCTTGTACTTCTTGCCGCTGCCGCACGGGCACGGGTCGTTGCGCCCCACGCGCGGGCCGGTCCGCACGGGCGCCGCGTGCGGCGTGCCCGCGGGCCTGGCGGCGGCCGCCGGGCGCGCTTCGGGAGCGGGCGCCTCGCCGCCCGGGGCCGGCGCGCCGCCGAACGCCTCGGCCTCCGCGTGCTGCGCCACCATCTGGCGCGGAGCGCGGGGCGCGGTCTCGAGCACCTGCTGCGCCGCCTGGGGCTGGAGCTGGACGCGGAAGAAGCGCTGCACGAACTCCTCGCGGACCTCGCCCATCATGGTCTCGAAGAGCGTGAACGCCTCCTTCTTGTACTCGATGAGCGGGTCGCGCTGCCCGTAGGCGCGCAGGCCGATGCCGCCCTTGACGTGGTCGAGCTCGTGCAGGTGGTCGCGCCAGTGCTCGTCGAGCGTATAAAGGTAGAGGTGGCGCTCCAGCTCGCGCGTGACCGCGGGCGTGAACTCCGCCTCGCGCCGGCGGTACGCCTGCTCGGCGATTGCCTGCGCCTTGTCGACCACGTCCAGCATGGTCGCGCCCTCGACGTCCTGCGGCTGCACCGGCGACATGAGCAGGTACGAGAGCTCGTCCGCCAGGCCGCGCAGGTTCCACTCGTCGCGGTGCACCTTCTCGCCCGTCAGCCGCTCCGCGCGGTCCGCGACCGCGTCGCCGATGTCCTCGCGCACGCGCTCGCTGATGTCCTCGCTCGTGAGCGCGGCATTGCGCTGGCGATACACCTCCTCGCGCTGCTGGTTCATGACATTGTCGTACTCGAGCAGGTGCTTGCGGATGTCGAAGTTGTGCGCCTCGACGCGCTTCTGCGCTTTCGAGATGGCCGAGGTCACCATGCCGTGCTCGATGACCTCGCCCTCCTGCACGCCCATCCGCTCCATGAGCGTCGCGATGCGGTCGCTGCCGAACATCCGCATCAGGTCGTCCTCGAGCGAGAGCGAGAACCGCGACGAGCCCGCGTCGCCCTGGCGCCCCGCGCGCCCGCGGAGCTGGCGGTCGATGCGCCGCGACTCGTGCCGCTCGGTGCCGAGGATGTGCAGGCCGCCGAGCTCCGGCACGCCGGGGCCGAGCTTGATGTCGGTGCCGCGGCCGGCCATGTTCGTGGCGATCGTGACCGCCCCGCGCTGGCCCGCCTGCGCGACGATCTCGGCCTCCTTCTGGTGGTACTTCGCGTTGAGCACGTTGTGCGGGATGCCGCGGATCTTGAGCATGCGGCTCAGCAGCTCGCTGACCTCGACCGAGATCGTGCCGACGAGCACGGGCTGGCCCTTCTCGTGGCAGGCGGCGATCTCCTCGATCACGGCCTTGAACTTTTCGCGCTTGGTCCGGTAGACGACGTCGTTGTGGTCGGTGCGGTTGACCGGCCGGTTCGTGGGGATCACCGCGACCTCGAGCTTGTAGATCTCCCAGAACTCCGCGGCCTCCGTCTCGGCCGTGCCGGTCATGCCGGCGAGCTTCTCGTACATGCGGAAGAAGTTCTGCAGCGTGATCGTCGCCAGCGTCTGCGTCTCGCCCTCGACGCGCACGCCCTCCTTGGCCTCGATCGCCTGGTGCAGGCCGTCCGAGTAGCGCCGGCCCGGCATGAGCCGGCCCGTGAACTCGTCCACGATGAGCACCTTGCCGTCCTGCACGACGTACTCGACGTCCTTCTCGAACAGCGAGTACGCCTTGAGCAGCGCCTGGATGCTGTGGATGCTCTCGTTCTGGGCGCCGTACTCGGCGTAGATGCGGTCGCGCTCGGCGATGCGCTGCTCGGGCGTGAGGTCCTCGCGGCCCTCGAGCTCCGCGAGCTGCCCCGTCAGGTCGGGCACGACGAACTTGTCCGGGTCCGAGGGCGACATGAGCGTGCGCCCCTTCTCGAGCAGGTCGACGTTCCGCGACTTCTCGTCGATGGTGTAGAGCAGCTCCTCGTCGAGCTCGTGCATGCGTTTGTCGCGCAGGTAGTCCAGCTCGACCCTGTTCACCAGCTTCTTCAGCCCCGGCTGGTCGGAGAGCAGCTTCACGAACCGCTTGTGCTTGGGCGCCGCGCGCTGGATCTGGAGCAGCTTGACGCCGCCGTCGTACTCCTTCTCGGGGTCGGCGAGCAGCTTCTCGGCCTCGCTCATGGTCTGGGCGACCCACTGCTGCTGCGCGCGGACCACGCGCTCGATGTACGGCTTGAGCTCGGCGAAGCCCTGGTCCTCGCCCTCGACCGGGCCCGAGATGATGAGCGGCGTGCGCGCCTCGTCGATCAGGACCGAGTCGACCTCGTCGACGATCGCGTAGCAGAACGTCCGCTGCACGCGCGTCTCGGGCCGCACGGCCATGTTGTCGCGCAGGTAATCGAAGCCGAACTCGTTGTTCGTGCCGTAGGTGATGTCGCAGTTGTACTGCTCGCGCCGGACCGAGGGCTCCATCTGGTTCTGGATGCAGCCCACCGTGAGGCCGAGGAACTTGTAGATCTCGCCCATCCACTGGCTGTCGCGCCGCGCGAGGTAGTCGTTGACCGTCACGAGGTGAACGCCCCGGCCGGTCAGGGCGTTCAGGTACAGGGGCAGCGTCGCGACCAGGGTCTTGCCCTCGCCGGTGGCCATCTCGGCGATCTTGCCCTCGTGCAACATGATGCCGCCGATGAGCTGGACGTCGTAGGGCACGATCTCCCAGGTGATGGGGATGCCGCAGACGTCCCAGGTCCGGCCGCAGAGGCGCTTGCAGGCCAGCTTGACGGCCGCGTAGGCCTCCGGCAGCAGGTCGTCCAGGGTGTCCTGCCCCTCGGCGAGACGGCGGCGGAACTCGTCCGTCTTCGCCCGCAATTGCTCGTCCGAGAGCCCGTTCCACTCGTCGCAGATGCGGTTGATTTCGTCGACGATGGGCTGGACCCGCTTGAGCTGGCGCTCGTGGTTGGATCCGAAGATCGACTTCAGGATGGCGTTGAACATGGGCGGAAGGATAGTGGCTGCGTCCGGGGAGGGCAAAAAGCGGTCCCGCACGGACCGTCCCGGCGGGCCGTGGGAACGAGCCCTCGGATGCGGCCGGCCGCGGCCGGATGCGCCGCCTTCATCAAAGGTGGACGTCACGGGGGGCGGGACAAAGCGCGCGGCCCGATGGGCATCGGGCCGCGGGGGTCTCCGGGCGGGAGCGCTCAGACCTTGCTGACGTGGGCGGCCTCGAGGCCTCGAGGACTGCTGCTCTTGAGCTCGAACTCCACCGTCTCGCCAGGATGCAGCGTCCTGAAACCCCGGGCCTCGATGGCGGAGAAATGCACGAACACTTCTGAGACGTCGGAAGCTTCCCCGCCCTCGGCGGTGATGAACCCGTAACCCTTATGGTCGTTGAACCACTTGACGGTGCCACGCGCCATGTGTGGTCCCTCCTGTCGGCCGACAATCCATGACTGCCCGGGCCCGCGGCGAGGGTGCGCCCGCGGCACGAGCGGGTCAAGGACGAATCGCGACGGGCGGATTCCCCGCCGCGGGCGCGGGCACGCTCAGGCTGCGCGCGCGTTCGCGCGGGCGCGCACGTGACGGGACGCGAGGCGCTCGTACAGCGCCCGGGCTTCCGCGTGCCCGGGCTCGCGCTCGATGAGCAGCTCGAGCTGGCGCAGCGCGTGCGGCGTGTCGCCCAGCAGCTCGAGCGTGCGCGCGAGCTCGATGCGGGCGGCGTGGTAGTCCGGGTTCAGCTCGAGCGCGCGCGTCAGCGATTCGACCGCATCGTCGTGCGCGCCGAGCTGCCGCTCGAGCGCCCCCAGCAGCAGCTGCAGGTCGGGGTACCCCGGACGGCGCGCCACCGCGGCCCGCAGCAGCGCCAGCGCGCCGACGGTCTCCCCCACGCCGAGCAGCTCCTGGTAGCGGCGCAGCTGCTCGTCGAGCCACGCGTCGCTCGACTGCAGCGCGCGGCGCAGCAGCGGCGCCGCGTCCTCGAAGTCCGCCTGCCCGAGCCGCTCGAGCCCCTGCTGGAACGCGCCGGGCTCGCCGAGCGGGCCGTCGGCCGCCAGCGCCCGCAGCGTCTGCATCGCTTCGGCGATGCGGCCCTCACGCGCGTCGAGCAGCGCCCGCTCGACGACCGCGGTGCGGTAGCGCGGGTTGATCGCGAGCGCCCGGTCCAGCGCCGAGCGCGCCTCGGCGCGGCGTCCGCGCCGCGCCTGCAGGCAGCCGAGCTGGCACCAGACGTCGGCCCACTCGACCGTGCGCGTCGCCAGCGCGAGCGCGCCCAGCGCGGTCTCGAGGTCCCCGCCCGCCTCGGCGGCGCGCGCGACCTCGCCGAGCGCCGTCACGAGCCGCTGGCGCTCGTCGGCGGCATCGGCTTCGCCGAGCGCACGCTCGAGCCGCGCGAGGGCCTGCGCGAACTGGCGCTGCTCGGCGAGCCGCAGCGCGGCGTCGCGCGGCGAACGGTCGAAGGGAGCGGGCGTGGGCATGTCGCCGGAGTTATCGGCCGGCCGGCCCGCGACCTTGGGGCCCGTGCGTGGCCCCCGGCGGCCGGCGCGCCCGCGCGCCTAGCGCGAGGCCAGGTACTTCATGACGAAGCCCGCGGCCAGCGTGATGCCGAGGTTGTCGTCGAGCGGGATGGGCAGCATCTCGACCAGCGTCGCCGCCGCCGCGCCGGCCACGAGCACGCCGCCGGGCACGTGCGCGGCGAAGGCGACGTGGGTGCTCCACACGAGGCACGCGACGAGGCAGCCGGCCGCGCCCTCGAGCGACGTGTTGAAGAAGCGGTGCCGTCCGTAGGCGCGGCCCACGAGCGCGCCGCTCGCGTCGCCGAGCACCGTGAAGCCGAGCGCGGCCGCCGCGATCGGCTGCGGGAAGATCTCGATCGCGAGCAGCGAGGCGAGCAGCAGGTACGTGGAGCCGAGCAGGCTGAACGCCTCGTGCTCGCGGATCATCTCCCCCAGGAACTGCTTGAAGAAGCGGCGCACGCGCTGGTCGTGCAGCCGGAGCAGGTCGATCGCGACGGCGCCGGCGGTGAGGATCGCGAACAGCAGCGCGAACTGGCGCCGTCCGTGCGGCCACGGGAGCCACTCGTGCACCAGCTCGAGCGGCAGGATGACGAACGAGAGGTGGATCGCCTTGCGGCGCGCCTCGGTCAGCCATTCGGGCGAGCGCAGCGGCTCGAGCGGATCGGGTGCGGCGGGCGGACCGTTCACGCGCCGCAGCCTAGCAGATCGCGCCGCGCGTCAGCGTCCGGCGGCGTCGGCGTCGAACGGCGCCAGCTCGCGGTACGCCTGGCGGAAGCCGAGGATGCGCCGGACGTAGTCCTGCGAGTCCGCGTTCGAGGCCAGCTCGCAGTAGAGCGCCTCGCCCCCGCGCGCGACCAGCTCGCGCCAGTCGGGGCGCACCGCGGACGGCCCCGCGTTGTACGCCGCGAGCGCCACCGGAACGCAGCCGTCGAATCGTCGCACGAGGCGCGCGAGGTAGACCGCGCCGAGCCGCAGCGAGCGCTCCGGATCGAGCAGGTCGCGCTCGTCCGGCCGCGCCTCGCCCGCGAGGCGCGCCGCGTCGGCCGCGGCGGCGAGCTTGAGCTGCGTGAGCCCGAGCGCGTCGCTGCGCGAGCGAGCCTGCGGATCGAAGCGGCTCTCCTGCCGCGCGAGCGCCCAGAGCAGCGCCGGCTCGACCTCCGGCGTCGCGGCGCGCGCGACGGCGGCCGCCCACGCCGGCGGGTAGGCCCACGGCACGAGCGCCCACGCGCTC
>JBAIWU010000393.1:0-11243 GCA_037917155.1 Candidatus Eiseniibacteriota bacterium | reverse complement strand
AGCACCGGCACGAGCGGCGCGCGCAGCAGCGCCATGGTCATCACGCCCGCGATCCAGAAGAACAGCACGATCAACGTCGCACGCCAGGCCATGGTTCGCTCAGTCCTCCCACAGGTGGTCGTAGAGTAGCAGGCTCGCCGCCAGAAGCGCCACCGCGTACGCGGCCAGAAGCCTCAGCGACGATGCCACCGAATGGCCCGCCCACATCTCGCGTGTCCCCCCCACGGCGGCGGCGAGCACGGGCAACAAAAGTGGCAACGACACGCCTGCGAACAGCGCACCGCGTCCGCGCGTCTGCGCGATCACCGCGCCGACGAGCGTCGAGGACGCCGCGAGCGACACGGTGCCCAGCGCGAGCAGCGCGAGGAAGCGTCCCCATTCCGGCGGCGGTGCGCCCATGAGGATCATGAACAGCGGCACCAGCACGAGCTCGACCACGCCGAGGAAGAGCAGGTTGAAGAGCAGCTTGCCCGTCGCGATCTCGGTGGGCGACGCGACGAGCCGCAGCGTGAGCATCGTGCGACCCTCGACCTCGCGCACGAACGCGTGGCTCATCGACGTGAGTGTCGCGAAGAGCAGCACGATCCAGAACAGCCCGGCCATGATGTCGGTGCGGTTGCCGAGCCGCCCGGAGGCGAAGCTCACCGCCGTCAGGCTGGTCACCGCGAACAGCAGCGCGGCGTTCAGCCCGTAGCGCGTGCGCCACTCGCTCCGGCACTCCTTACGCAGGATCGCCCAGACCGCGGCCGTGGAGCTCGATGCGCCGTTCGGCAAGTGCCATCTCCTGTGGGTCGTTGGTGGCGATCAGCACGAGGCCGTGCGCCGAGTAACCGGAAACGAGCCGCTCGACCACGGCGCGTCCCGCGTCGTCGAGGTGCGAGCCGGGCTCGTCCAGCATGAGCACGGCCGGCCGGTGCAGGATCGCGAACGCCAGCCGCAGCCGCTGCTTCATGCCGGACGAGAACGCGGCGACGCGGTCGTCGGCGCGCGGCGTGAGGCCGACGGCGTCCAGCGCCGTCCGCACCGACGCGGGCGCGTCCGTGAGGCCGTGCGTCTCCGCGGCGAAGCGCAGGTTCTCCGCGGCGCTGAACTCCTCGTAGAACGAGAGCTCGGGCGTGGCCAACCCGGCGTGCAGCCGGCGGCGGGGCGGCTCGATCGCGCGGCCGCCGTGCTCGAAGCGCGTCGTGCCCTCCGTGGGCCGCAGCAGGCCGATGACGATGCGCAGCAGCGTGCTCTTGCCCGAGCCATTCGGGCCGGTCACCGCGACCACGCCCGGCGAGGCCACGTCGAACGCGAGCGTCTGGAGCGCGCGGCGCGCGCCGTAGCGGTGCGAGAGCGCCTCGCCGGCGATCCGGACCTGCTGCGCCACGGCGGTCGCGCTCACGCCGGCCTCGTGCCCGCCGGCGCCGCGTCGAGCGTCGCGACCAGCCGCGCCACCTCGGGCAGGATGCGCGCGCGCGCCTCGGCGCGCGTGGCGCGAAGCTGCACGCCCGCCGCGTGCGGGTGCCCGCCCCCGCCGAGGCGCGCGCACACCTGGTCGATGTTGACGCGGCCGGTCGAGCGCAGCGACACCGTGACGCGCCCGGGCTCCAGCTCGCTGAACAGCGCGACGACCTCGACGCCGGCGATCGAGCGGGGCATGTCGACGAGTCCCTCGGTGTCCGAGCCCACGAGCCCGTGCCGCGCGAACTGTTCCGGCGATGCCTCGATGACCACGACGCGCCCGCCCTCGAGCACCTCGAGCGCCGCGAGCACCTCGCCGAAGAAGCGCAGCCGCGACGGCGGCAGCGTGGCGCTGACCCGCATGCTGGACTCGTGCGGGTCGACGCCCGCCTCGACCAGCGCCGCGGCCATGCGCAGCGCGGTCGCGTCCGTGTTCGAGTAACGGAAGTAGCCCGTGTCCGTCGCGAGCCCCACGTAGAGCGCCTCGGCCGCGTGCCGGTCGGGCGTCCAGCCGCCCTCGCGCAGCAGCTCGTACACGACGCTCGACGCCGAGGCGAGCTCGGGCTCGATCACGTTGACCTGACCGAACCCGTCGTGCGTGACGTGGTGGTCGACGACCGCGATCGCGATCGGGTGCAAGTCGAGGTGGCGCGCGAGCCGGCCGATGCGCTGGCGGTTGCCCGTGTCGAGCACGACGAGCGCGTCGGCTTCCGAGAACCGCGTCTCGCAGAGCGCCTCGTCATAGGCCTCGATGGGGTCCTCGCCCACGAGCCACGTGAACGCCGCGGGCGTGGGCGAGTCGTTGAGGATGCGAGCGCGTTTGCCACGCGAACGCAGCCAGCGGGCGAACGCGACCTCGCTGCCGATCGCGTCGCCGTCCGGGTTGACGTGCGTCGTCAGCAGGAACGCCTGGTGGCGGTCGACGAAGGCGTGCAGCGCGGCGCGGTCGGCCGCGGAGCGGCTCACGCGTCCCCCGCCGCGTCCCGCACGTCGACGCCCGCGACGTCGCGCAGGAACCACGCGTGCAGCCGCCGGTCGTCCGTGAGCTCGGGATGGAACGCGATCGCCACCGCGAGGCCCTGGCGCACGCCCACGGGCTCGCCGCGGTAGCGCGCCACGACCTCGACCCCGCGCCCGACGTGCGTGATCCGGGGCGCGCGGATGAACACGCCACGCATGGTGCCGTCGAACGCGGCCACATCGACCGTGTCCGTGAACGAGTGCACCTGCCGCCCCCACGCGTTGCGCTCCGCGCGGATGTCGATCGCGCCCAGCGTCGGCGCGGGCAGGCGGTCGGCCTCGCGCGCGAGCAGGATCAGGCCCGCGCACGTGCCCAGCACGGGGCGCTCGCGCACGAAGCGGTCGACGCCCGCCCGCAGGCCCGTGGCCTCGAGCAGGCGCAGCATCGTGGTCGACTCGCCGCCCGGCACGATGAGGGCGTCGAGGTCGTGCAGGTGCTCCGGCAGCGAGACCCGCACGGGCTCGGCGCCCAGCGACGCGAGCGCCTCCGCGTGCAGGGCGTAGTCGCCCTGCAGCGACAGCAGGCCGACGCGGGCGCGGTCGCGGGCCGCGGGCGCCGGCCCGCGCCCGACCGCGCGCGCAGGCCCCGGGGTCACGTCGCCGAGGTCACCAGCCGCGCTTCGCAAGCAGCTGGTCCTCCGGCAGGGTCTCGAGAGAGATGCCGCGCATCGCCTGCGGCAGGCCGGTGCTGATGTCGCGCAGCACGTCGGGGCGGTTCCAGTTGGCGACCGCCTGCACGATGGCCTTCGCCATGCGGATCTGGGACTGCCTCGCCTCGCGCGGCTTCGCGGCGTCGCCGACCTCGAAGATGCCCGAGCCCACGAACACCGCCTCGGCGCCGAGCGACATCATGAGCGCGGCGTCGGCGGGCGTCGCGATGCCGCCGGCCGCGAAGTTGGGCACCGGCAGCTTGCCCGACGAGGCGACCTGCTGCACGAGCTCGAACGGCGCGCCGAGCGTCTTCGCCTCGGCCATCAGCTCGTCCTTCGAGAACGTCGTGAGCCGGCGCATGTGCCCGACCACGGCGCGCATGTGGCGCACGGCCTCGACCACGTTGCCCGTGCCCGCCTCGCCCTTGGTGCGGATCATCGCCGCGCCCTCGCCGATGCGGCGCAACGCCTCGCCGAGGTCGCGGCAGCCGCAGACGAACGGCACCTTGAAGTCGTGCTTCCAGACGTGGTTCGCCTCGTCCGCGGGCGTGAGCACCTCGGACTCGTCGACGAAGTCGATCTCGAGCGCCTCGAGGATCTGCGCCTCGACGAAGTGCCCGATGCGGCACTTCGCCATGACCGGGATGTCCACCGCGCGCTGGATGGCCACGATCATCGACGGATCGCTCATGCGCGCGACGCCGCCGTCGCGGCGGATCTTCGAGGGGATGCGCTCGAGCGCCATGACGGCCACCGCGCCGGACTCCTGCGCGATCTCGGCCTGATCGGCGCTCATGACGTCCATGATCACGCCGCCCTTGAGCATCTCCGCCAGCCCCACCTTGAGGCGGAACTGCTCCGCCTGCGTCATGGGCGCCCCGCCCTTCGCGGGCGCCTTGTGGCCGTTGTGGTGGGGCGCGGCGCCACGGTTGGGCTTGGTACGCTTCACGGCAGCCTCCCTTCCGAGCGCGTCACGCGCTCTTCTCGATCGCACGCCCCGCGAGCGCCCGCAGGCGCTCCACGATGGGCGGCGTGACCTCGGCGACGTACTCGATGTCGTCGTCCTGCGTGTCCGTCCCGAGCGAGAAGCGCACGCTCGCATGCGCGTCCTCGGGACGCAATCCCATGGCGAGGAGCACGTGGCTGGGACCCGGCTCGCCCGAGCTGCACGCGGAGCCGGTCGAGACCGACACGCCGGCCGCGTCCAGCTCGTGCAGCACGGCCTCGCCGTCCACGCCCGCGAAGCAGACGTTGACGATGCCGCCCACGCGCTGGTTCAGGTCGCCATTCAGGCGCGTGTCCGGCACGCGCCGCAGCAGCTCCGCGAGCAGTCGCTCGCCCAGCGCCTCGACGCGGCGCGCGCCGCCGGCGGCGAGCTGCGCCCGCGCCCGCGCGCTCGCGGCGCCGAAGCCGACGATCGCCGCGAGGTTCTCGGTGCCGGCGCGGCGCCCGCGCTCCTGCCGTCCGCCGTGCACGAGCGGCACCAGCCGCACGCGCCGGCGCACGAACAGCGCCGCCGCGCCGAGCGGTCCGTGCAGCTTGTGCCCGGACACGGTCAGGAGGTCGGCCTGGCAGCCGTCGACGGCCAGCGGGACCTTGCCCGCGGCCTGCACGGCATCGACGTGGAAGAGCGCGCCGGCGTGGTGCACGAGCGGGCCGATCTCGTCCACCGGCTGCAGCGCGCCCGTCTCGTTGTTGACCGCCATGACGGAGACCAGCGCGACGTCGTCGCCGAGCGCCTCGCGCACGCCGGCCGGGTCCACGATGCCGTTCGCCCGCACCGGCAGCAGCTCGAGCGTGAAGCCGTGCTCGCCGAGCCAGCGCGCGGCCTCGAGCACGCTCGGGTGCTCGACCGCGCTCACGAGCACGCGGCGCCGGCGCGCGTCGGCGAGCGCCGCCGTCGCGCCCTTGAGCGCGAGGTTGTTCGCCTCCGAGCCGCTCGCGGTGAAGACGATCTCCTCCGGCTGCGCGCCGACGAGCCGCGCCACCTCGAGCCGCGCCGTCTCGACCGCGTCGCGCGCCGCCTCGCCGCGCGCGTGCACGCTCGAGGGGTTGCCCCACGCCTCGCCGAGGAAGGGCAGCATCGCCTCCACCACCTCGGGTGCGGGCCGCGTGGTCGCGGCGTGGTCGGCGTCGACGCGTCTCATGCCGGGGACTCCACGGACCCGAGCGTGTGGATGCTGACGCGCTGGGCGAGCGCGCCCGCGATGCGGCGCAGCTCCTGCGCGTACACGCTGTCGGGCAGCGCGGCCACGACGGGCGCGCCGGTGTCGCCGCCCGAGCGCACCTCGGGGTGCAGCGGGATCGCGCCGAGGAACGGCAGGCCCATCGCGAGCGCGCGCTCCTGCGCCGTGCCGTGCCCGAACACGTCGTGGCGCTCGTGGCAGCTCGGGCAGGCGAACCAGCTCATGTTCTCGATCACGCCGAGCACCGGCACCTGCAGCTTGTCGAACATGGCGATCGCCTTGACCGCGTCCTCGATCGCGACGGTCGAGGGCGTCGTCACGACGACCGCGCCGGTCACGACGGTCTGCTGGATGAGCGAGAGCTGCACGTCGCCCGTGCCCGGCGGCAGGTCCACGATGAGGTAGTCGCAGCCGTCCCAGTCGACGTCGTGCAGGAAGCTCTTGATGGCGCTGTGCAGCATGGGCCCCCGCCACACGACCGCCTCGCCCTGGTCGACGAGCAGGCCCATCGACATGAAGCGCACGCCGTGCGCCTCGACCGGCACGATGCGCCCCTCGCGCGTGTAGGGCTGCCGGTGCACGCCCAGCATGCGCGGCAGGTTGGGTCCGTAGATGTCGCCGTCGACGAGCCCCACCACGGCGCCCGTCTGCGCCAGCGCGATGGCCAGGTTGGCGGCCACGGTGCTCTTGCCGACGCCGCCCTTGCCCGAGCCGACGGCGATGACGTGCCCGACGCCCGGCAGCGCGCGGCGGTCGGCCGTGGGGTCCTTGGCCTTGCGCACGCGGCTCGTGGTGACGATGTGCACCTCGGCGACGCCGGGGATCGCGCTCACCGCGCGCCGGCAGTCGTCCTCGATCTGGCCCTTGAGCGGGCACGCCGAGGTGGTCAGGACGAGCGTGAACGAGACCCTGCCCCCGTCCACGGCGACGCCCTCGACCATCCCCAGCGACACGAGGTCGCGGTGCAGGTCGGGGTCGTGGACCGTGCCCAACGCGGCGAGCACCTGGTCGTTCGTGATGGTCGACATGTGTCCCCTGGCCGGCCGTGCCGGCCCGTGGTCAGGGCAGGCGGCGCGCGCGCGTGCGCGCCTCCCACCACTCGCGGATGCGGTTGAGGCCCATCGCCAGCAGGACCGTGCCGGCGATGAGCGTGATCGCGACGATGAGTCCGTAGAAGTACACGGCTAGACGGCGATGACCCGCGTCACGGCGGGCAGCTTGTGTCGCAGGTAGCGCTCGATGCCGTTGCGCAGCGTCGTCGTGGAGCTGGAGCAGCCCACGCACGAGCCGTGCAGGCGGATGGTGACGGTGCCGTCGTCCGTGACGCTCACCAGCTCGAGGTCGCCGCCGTCCGGCTGGACGACGTTGACGCGGAGCTGCTCGATGACCCTGGCGACTTCGTCCAGCATGGGCTGCATGTGGCCTCCGGGCTGCCCTCCCGGGAGGCGGCTGGCGGTCCGATGGGCCCCGTCCTCGCGGTCCCGGGAAGAGAACACGCTAGATTATGGAGCGGGGGCGGCGGCGTCAAAGCCGGCCGGCCGTACCGGCCGCCAGAATTGGCCCCCGCGTGACTTTTGATGCGCCGAAGGGCGAAGGGTGTTCGCGCGCCGGCGCCGCGGGGCCGCGGCGGCGCGGCAGGCGCCGCGTCTCCGCGGGTACGGCGTGGTCAGCGCGGCCGGTCCGGGCCGGCGCCCGGGCGCGGGCCGCGCCACCAGGTGCGTCCGACGAGCTCGTCGGGCAGGAGCTGCTGGTCCTTCGCGCGCTCGGGTTCGTCGTGCGCGTAGGCGTAGCCCTTGCCGTAGCCGAGCTCCTTCATGAGCGCCGTCGGGGCGTTGCGGATGACGAGCGGCGGCGGCAGCGAGCCGCTCGACTCGACCTCCTCCATCACCGCGCCCATCGCGGCGTAGACGGCGTTCGACTTGGGCGCGAGCGCGAGGTGGACGACCGCCTGCGCGATCGAGAGCTCGCCCTCGGGGCTGCCGAGCTGGTGGTAGGCGTTGAACGCCGCCGTGGCCACAAGCAGCGCCTGCGGGTCGGCCATGCCGACGTCCTCGCTCGCGAAGCGCACGAGCCGCCGCGCGATGTACAGCGGGTCCTCCCCGGCCGCGAGCATGCGCGCGAACCAGTACAGCCCCGCGTCCACGTCCGAGTCCCGGAGCGACTTGTGCAGCGCGCTGATCAGGTTGTAGTGCTCCTCGCCCGCCTTGTCGTAACGCAGGTGCCGGCGCGCGAGCGCCTCGCGCACGTCGTCCGCCCCGACGCCGCGCCCGGCCGCCTCGGCGCTCGCCGCGGCGATCTCGAGCGTCGTGAGCGCGCGGCGCGCGTCGCCGTCCGCCGCGGCCGCGAGCAGGTCGAGCGCCTCCTCGGTCGCCGCGACGCGGCCCGCGAGGCCGTGCTCGGACGCGAGCGCGCGGACGAGCAGCCCGCGCACGTCCGTGGGCGTGAGCTCCTTGAGCACCAGCACGCGCGCCCGCGACAGCAGCGCCGAGTTCACCTCGAAGCTCGGGTTCTCGGTCGTCGCGCCGATGAAGACGATGTCGCCGCGCTCGACGTGCGCGAGGAAGGCGTCCTGTTGCGCCTTGTTGAAGCGGTGGATCTCGTCCACGAACAGGATCGTGGGCTTGCCGGTGCGCCTGCGGTGCTGGACCGCGAGCGCCATGACCTCCTTCACCTCCTTCACCCCGCTCAGCACCGCCGAGAGCTGCACGAACGGCACGCCCGCCGTGCGCGCCACGAGCCGCGCGATCGTGGTCTTGCCGGTCCCGGGCGGGCCCCAGAGCACGATGCTCGAGAGGTGTCGGCCGTCGCGCATGAGCGCGATGGGGCTGCCCGGGTGGAGCAGGTGCTGCTGCCCGACCAGCTCCTCGAACGCGCGCGGCCGCATCCGGTCGGCGAGCGGGGCGTTCGGGCCCGGCTCCTCGGGCAGCGCGCCGAAGCCCGCGGGCGCCCCCGCCGGCGCGTCGCCGAAGAGATCGCCGCTCATGGCCGCCTCGCAACCTCGCCCGGAGCGCCCGCCGGACGAGCGGCGCGGGCCCCGTCGAGCCAGCCCGCCAGCACCCGCGCGGCCTCCTCGACCGTGCCCGGCCGGCCCAGCGCGATGCCGCGCGACTCGAGCTGCTGGAAGAGCTCGGCGAGCTGCGGCGGCTCGAGGTTCGTCGCCTTGAGCAGCGCGACGTCGCGGAAGATGTCCGCGGGCGCGCCCTGGGCGAGGATCTCGCCGCCGCGCTTGAGGACGTAGACCTTGTCCGCGAGCGCCGAGACGAGCGGCACGTCGTGCGTCGCGATCACCAGCGAGACGCCCGCGTCGCGGTTCAGCGCGTTCAGCAGCTCGACGATCTCGCCGCGCGAGACCGGATCGAGCCCCTCGAACGGCTCGTCGAGCACGAGCAGCTCGGGCTCGAGCACGAGCGCGCCGGCGAGCGCGACCTTGCGCTTCTCGCCGCCCGAGAGGTAGTGGCAGACCTTGTGCCGCAGGTGCTCGATGCCGACTCGACCGAGCGCCGCCGTCACCTTGCGCTCGACCTCGGCGTCCGTGTAGCCGTAGTTGCGCGGGCTGAACGACACGTCGTCGAACACGGTCGGCGCGATGATCTGCTCGTCGCTGTTCTGCAGCAGCACGCCGACGCGCTCGCGGATCTTGCTGAACTGCCGTGCGGGGTCCACGCCGAACACGCGCACCTCGCCCTCCTGCGGCGCCAGCAGGCCCAGCACGTGGTAGAGGAGCGTGCTCTTGCCGCAGCCGTTCGGACCCAGCACGACGACGCGCTGCCCGCGCTCGACGACGAAGTCGAGCCCGCACAGGTGCACGGTCGTGCGGTCCGGGTAGGTGTGACGGACGCAGGACACGCGGACGATCGGATCGCTCATGCCCGGGAGACTCCGGAGAGAAGGACGGCGACCAGCAGGACCCACACGAGCAGCCCCAGCACCCAGGCGTCCTCGCGGCGCAGCTCGAGCCAGTGGCGGCAGCCGCAGATGCGGCCCGAGTGCCCGCGCAGGTGCATGACCTGGTAGACGCGGTGGCTGCGCTCGAAACCGTACAACACGACCGTGCCGACCGCCTCGCCCATCATCCCGGCGCGGCGCCGGAGCGGCCCCTGCATCGCCCCTCGCAGGAACAGCGCCTTCCAGACGAGCTCGACGCGGCCCAGCAGCGAGAACACGGCGCGGTATGTCAGGAACAGGCTGTCGCCGATGCTGCGCGGCAGCACGCGCGAGATCGGCGCGAACAGGTCGGGGTAGGGCGTCGTGCCCACGAGCCAAAGTGCCGCGAGGCTGGCGATCACGGGCCGCGCGAGCAGCACGATCGCGCGCGCGAAGTTGCCGTCCCAGCTCGCGGCCACGAACAGCAGCGCGAAGACGAGCGGCGTCCCCGTCGCGGCCAGGATGAGCCGCACGGGGAGCCTCGCCGTGCCGACGAGCGCGACGGCGGTCGCGAGCAGCGCCGCGGGCGCGGCCCAGCCCGGGGCGAACACGGCTCCGCCGACGATCGCCGCCGCGGCGCCGAGCTTGGTGACCGCGCTGGCGCGGTGCCAGGGGCTCGTGCCCGCGCTCGCGATGTAGTCGACCTGCGCGAACGTGTTGATCACGGGGTCGCCCCTCCCGGTCCGGGTGCGGCCCGTCCCGGCAGCAGGTCCGGCCGCACGCGGCCGAGGAAGCGGGCCAGGCCGTAGCCGAGCATGGACTCGATGCCCACCGCCACCGCGAGCAGCGGCACGAGCACCGCGAGCACCGCGCCGCCGCGCAGCCAGGCAAGCGCGTGCTCGACCTCCTGCTCGCGCATGCCGTCGGGGGCGAAGCGCACCGCGACCGCGAGGACGCCCACCCAGAGCGCGCTCGAGAAGAGCTGCGAGACCGCCGTGGCCGACGCCATCGCGGCCGCGGCGGACATCCGCCGCGCGAGCGCGACGTACACGGGCCGCGCGATCGCGGCGCCGGCGCCGAGGACGAGCGTGTTGAGGCCGATCACGGTGAAGCCGCCCTGGCCCATGAGCGCGAGGATCAGCGTCACGACGAAGCTCACCTGGAACGCGCGCGCCGCGCCCAGCAGCACGCCCACGGGGCCCGCCAGCGTCATGCAGTAGTCGAACGCGGTGATCGGGACGGGGATCGCCATGACCGCGAGCATGAGCCCTCCGAGCGCGCTCTGGAAGGCGATCTCGCGCGGGCCCTGCCCGCGGACGTGCCGGACCGTCGCGAGCAGCGCGAGCAGCGCGAGCAGCGCGCCGGCGATCCACACGATCGGCGGCAGCACGCCGTCCGGAATGTGCAGGTGCGACACGAGGGCTCCTTACGCTTGCCGCGCAGGCCGCGCGCTCACGGCGTCCACGCCAGCGTCACGCCCGCCCCGGTCGCGCCCGCGTCCTCGAGCGCCCCGAGGCAGGCCGCGAGCGTCGCACCGGTCGTCATCACGTCGTCCACCACCAGCACGCGCCGCCCGGCGAGCCAACCCGGGCGCACGGCCGCGAACGCGCCGTCCATGTTCGACCTCCGCGCCGCCTCGCCGAGCCGCGCCTGCGGCCGTGTCGCCCGCACGCGGCGCAACGCGCCGGGCAGGCGTGGCGCGCCGAGCGAGTCCGCGAGCGCGTCGGCCAGCAACGCCGCCTGATTGTAGCCGCGTTCCCGTTCCCGTGCCGGGTGGAGCGGCACCTCGACGACGAGGTCGGGCCGCCGCCAGGGCGCGGGCACCGCGGCCGCCAGCTCGGCCCCCAGCGGTTCGGCCAGCGCGGGCCGCCCGCCGTACTTGAGCGCGTGCACCACCGTGGCCGAGCGCTCGTCGAAGAGCCAGGGCGCGAACACCCGCCGGCCCGCGTGCCGCGCGCACGCCGAGGGGTCGCGGCCCGCGAGCAGGCAGCGCGCGCACAGCGGCGTGCGCAGCCTGGGGACGCGCGCCAGGCACTTGTCGCAGAGCACGCGCGCCGGGTCGGCCTCGCGCCCGCACGCG
>JBAIWU010000392.1:0-5419 GCA_037917155.1 Candidatus Eiseniibacteriota bacterium | reverse complement strand
TGGCGGGCGGCACGTGGCTCGCCCTGCGGGCGCCCTCGGGCGGCCGGCCCGCGGGCGTCGCGATGCTGCTCAACCGCCGCGATCCCGAGCGCGCCCGGCCCGGGCGGCGCTCGCGCGGACTGCTCACGCTCGACGTGGCCGCGGCCGACGATCCGCTCGCCGCCGCGCGCGCCGAGGTGGCGCGCGCGAGCTACGCGCCCTGCTCGCTCGTGTGGCTCTCGCCCGCGGGCTCGTGGCTGCTCGCCGTGCGCCCCGACGAGCCGCCGGCGCTCGAGCCGGTCGCACCCGGCTGGCACGCGCTCGCGCACCACGAGCTCGACGATCGGCGCGACCCGCGCACGTCGTGGCTGGCCGCGAGGCTGCGCGGGCTCGCCCCGGCCTCGCGCGAGGAGGGGGAAGCG
The DNA here is from genome assembly GCA_037917155.1 of Candidatus Eiseniibacteriota bacterium. GTDB lineage: Bacteria > Eisenbacteria > RBG-16-71-46 > RBG-16-71-46 > RBG-16-71-46 > CAIXRL01. The sequence continues at coordinate 5,018 of JBAIWU010000392.1, read as the reverse complement.
GCCCTGCACGCGCTCATCACCGAGCACGGGGACGACGTGCGGCCGGCCGTCTGCCTGCACGCCGGATTCGCGCCGACCGTCTCCGCCGCGCGCGTGTGGATCGGTCCCGACGGCGTGCGCTACCAGCACGCGCAGGGGCCGCCCTGCGTGACGCCGTTCCGGGACTTCGGAGCGCTGCTGGCTGCGGAGCCGGGCGCAACCCCCTAGCCGGACGTCGCCTCCGCGCCCCGCCGACGTGGCCCGCCGACGCGCCCGGGCCGCGCCCGGCGCGCGTCCGGCCGACGTTGTCGGCCCGGCCGGGCGGACCTACGATTTCGGGCAGACGACGGGCCGCGCTCCGCGGTCTTGCCGCCCTGCCATCCGCTCTCGCGCGAGGAGGGTTCGGTCATGTCATGCGCCCAACGTCTACGCGAGTTCCTCGACTCGCACGCCTCGAAGTACGTCCTCATCACCCACTCCCGCGCGTTCACCGCGCAGGAGCTCGCCGCCAGCATGCACGTCCCCGGTCGTGAGCTGGCCAAGGCCGTGCTCGTTCGCACCGGCAACCGCCTCGCGCTCGTCGTCGTGCGCGCGCAGGACCATGTCGACCTCGGCCGCGTGGGCCGCGCGCTGGGCGGGGTCGCGGTGCTCGCGAACGAGACCGACATCTCCGTCACGTTCCCGGATTGCGAGCTCGGCGCGATGCCGCCGTTCGGCGTGCTCTACGGCATGCCCACGCTCGTCGACCGGGAGATCGCGAACGACAAGGAGATCGTGTTCAACGCCGGCACGCACACCGATGCCGTGCGCATGTCCTACGAGGAGTTCGAGAAGCTGGTGAAGCCGCGCGTCCTCGACCTGACCATGCGGCTCGACCAGCTCGTCGGCTGACCGTCGGCTGCCTTCGTCGCGCCGCGCACCGGCTTCGGGGCGCGGCGCGGGCCTTGTCCACCCGCCTTTTCCGCGCCGCGCCCCCGCGGGGGACCGCGGCCGGGCCCGCGATTGTCGCATCGCCCGCGGTCTGCCAACGTCCCTGCGCGCCATCACGGCGCGACCCTTCAGCCGATGGCGGCTCCGCCGCCCGGGAATCGGCGGACTGCCGCTCCATCGCGCCTTCGCAACGCGACCCGCAGGAGGTGCGTGATGAGACGTCTGCGGTTCCTCTCCCTGTCCCTGGCCCTCGCGTCGCTCGCGGCCGTCGCCGCGTACGCCATGGAAGGGCTGCCCAAGTCGCCGCCGGTCCCGGCCAACAACCCCACGACGGCGGCGAAGGTCGAGCTCGGCAAACAGCTCTTCTTCGATCCGCGCCTGTCGCTCACCGGCACGGTGTCCTGCAACTCCTGCCACAACGTGATGGAGGCCGGCGAGGACGACCGGCCCGTCGCCACCGGCGTCGAGGGCAAGAAGGGCGCGCGCTCGGCGCCCACCGTGTGGAACGCCGCGTTCCTGTCCGTGCAGTTCTGGGACGGGCGCGCGCCGAGCCTCGAGGAGCAGGCCAAGGGCCCGATGGTGAACCCGGTCGAGATGGGCATGGCCGACCACGAGGCGGTGATCCGCCGCATCGCGGCGATTCCGGGCTACCAGAAGGAATTCCGCGAGGTGTTCGGCAGCACGAACCCGATCGACATCGAGCACGTGGCCATGGCGATCGCGGCCTACGAGCGCACCCTCGTGACGCCGAACAGCGCCTTCGACCGCTACATGGCGGGCGACAAGACGGCGCTCTCGGCGCAGGCGGTGCGCGGGATGAACCTCGCGCAGAGCGTGGGCTGCACGTCGTGCCACAACGGCCCCGTGTTCGCCGGGCCGGCCATGGCCGAGGGCAGGGGTTTCTTCATGAAGTTCCCGACCGTGGGGGGCACCGAGTACGCGACGAAGTACGAGCTCACGCTCGATCCGGGGCGCTACTCGGTGACCAAGGTGGAGGCCGATCGCAACACGTGGCGCGTGGCGCAGTGGCGGAACGTCGCGGTGACGGCGCCGTACTTCCACAACGGCTGCGTGCCGACGCTGGACGAGGCCGTGCGCGTCATGGGCAAGACGCAGCTCGGCCGCGACCTCAAGCCCGGCGAGGTCGACGACCTCGTCGCGTTCCTCGGCAGCCTGACGGGCGAGTTCCCGCGGCAGACGATGCCGCGCCTGCCGTCGATGCCGGGCAGGAGCGCGGTGGACTGAGCGCCTCCGCGACGCGCGGGTGCGGGGCCCGGCGCCCTTCCGGCGCCGGGCCCGCCCGCGGGCTCACCGGATCGTGTAGGTGAACACGGCCTGCGCGTAGCGGCCGAGCGTTTCGTCGCGCGCGTCCTGTACGTAGCTCTCCGTCAGCGTGCGGCTGACGGCGCGGTCCTGCGCCAGCGCGTCGGTGAGCGTCACGCGCAGCTCGCCGCGTTCGCCGCGGAGGAACTTCTTCCCGAGCGTCGTGTTCCAGAGCAAGAGGTTGCGGCCGTATGCGCTCGCCACGCCGCTCTGCAGGTCGTGGCTCACCTCCTCGCGCACGACGACGCCGTGCGGGGCGATGCCGTTGAAGCGGAACGAGAGCGTGTGCGCGTAGTAGTCGCCGGTCGTGCTCGTGCTGAGCGAGTTGCGCGCGATGTTGTACGAGCCCTGCCACGAGAGCGTGAAGTCGAGGTTCGGGCTCACGTTGCTGGCGACGACCACGCCGGTGCGCAGCGCCCACGTGCGCGAGAGGTTGAGCGCGTCGCCCAGCAGCGTGGGCGTGCGCGCGTACGTGCCGCCGCCGTTGACGCTGACGATGCTCCGGATCGCCTGGACCGGCCGGCTGTAGACGCCGAACGCGTTGCCGCTCACCTGCAGCGGGTCGAGGTTCTCCGGCCGCGTGAGCTGCGTGCCGCGCGTGAGCGCGATGCCGTCGACGACGGTGTCCCGCGACGCCGTGAGCGTGGCGTTGCCGATGGCCTGCCGCGTGAACGACACGTTCACGAACGCGAAGCGGCTCTTCGAGTGCATCGGGTCCGCGTCGATCACGCGCAGCGTCAGCGAGTGCGTGTAGGACTCGCGCAGCCCGGGGTTGCCGGACGTGAGCGCGAGCGGGTTCGAGCGGTCGACGACGTTCTGGAGCTGCGTGATGGACGGCGTCGAGGTGGACGTGCTCCACGCCAGGCGCAGGCTGCGCCGGCGGCCGAACGAGCCCGTGAGCGACATCGTCGGCAGCACGTCGGTGAACGACTGGTCGACCTGCGTCGTGAGGGGATACGTCTGCTCGGAGCGCAGGCGCACGTCCTGCCACGCGACGCTCGAGAGCCAGCGCCAGGTGCCCTGCGTGCGCAGCGCGGCGATGCCGGCGTTCTGCGTCGTGCTGCGCGTGACGAACGAGTTCGACTGCGTGCTGTCGGGCACGTCGTACGCGCCGCTGAGCGGGTCGAGGGCGAGCGCGCGCGCATCGGCGTCGCTGTGCGACCACGACGGCGTGTACGTGAGCTGGCCCTGCCAGCGCCGCGAGATCGGCTCGGTGTACGCGATCCGGGCCGAGTACGAGTTCGTCACGCTGTTCGAGCCGGTGCGCTGGTCGAGCGTGTCGCTCGTAACCGTGGCGCCCTGGACGTAGTCGGTGAGCGAGCGCTGGGCGCGCGTGCCGTCGCGCAGCGTGTGCCCGTACGAGAGGTCGGCCGAGACGTTGCGCCCGCGCGTGGCGAACCGGTGCCGCAGCGTGAGCCGTTGGGTGAGGTTGTTGCCGTGCGTGTCGCTCGTGGTCGATCCGTCCGACTGGGCGATCGGGTCGCCCGCGAGGCTCGTGTAGCCCGCGGTGCCGCCGCTGCCGGTGCGGTTGGACTGGAAGTAGAGCCGCGGCGCGTAGATGACGGAGTTGACCGAGTCGGGCGTCCACTCGAACCGCCCGTCGAACCGCTGGTTGTCGTTGTGCGCGAGCGTGCTCGCGAGCTGGTCGTACGCCGCGGTCGAGTCCAGCGGCGGGACGTACTGGCGTGCGAGCGACTGCGTGTCCTCGTTGTCCGTGTGGTTGACGAACACGCTAGTCGCCACCGTCAGCGTGCGCCCGACCTGCCCGGTCGCGTTCAGGCCGCCCGCGTGCGTCGTCGTGATGCCGCCCTGCTGGCCCACGAAGAAGTTCGAGGGGTCGAAGGCGCCGCCGAGGCCGCCGCCCATGCGCACGATCTGCGGCCCGCCGCCGGAGCCGCCGGCCCGCGGCCCGCCGCCGAACATCATCAGCCGCGGGCCGCCGCCGCCGCCGTTGCCGGTCATGGCGCCGATCAGGTCCTGCGGCGAGAAGTTCTGCTGGTTGACGTTGTTCGACATGCCGATCGCGGTCAGGCGCGTCGCGCCGTGGATCACGGACAGGTTGCCGCCGGCCTGGTAGCGGTCGCGGTCGCCGTCCCCCGCGTAGACCTTGCCGAAGCGGGCCCTGCGGTCGCGCAGGATGAAGTTCATCGTCTTCTGCGACTGGCCGTCGTCGAAGCCGCTGAACTCGGCCTGGTCGCTCATCTTGTCGTACACCTGGATGCGGTCGACGACCTCGGCCGGCAGGTTCCGCATGGCGGCCGTCGGGTCGCTGCCGAAGAAGGGCTTCCCGTTCACGAGCACCTGCTGCACCTGCTCGCCCTGCGCCTTGACCTGGCCGTTCTCGAGCGTCACGCCCGGCATCTTCTGCACGAGGTCTTCCGCCGTGGCGTCGGGGTTCGTCTTGACCGCGCTGGCGCGGAACTCGGTCGTGTCGCCGTGCACCGCGGCGGGCGCGGGCGACTCCGTCACGATGATGCCCCGCACGTTCACGGCCTGCGGCGCGAGCTGGAGCAGCCCGAGGTCCTGCTTCGCGCGCGTCAGGCGCACGAGCACGCGCAGCGGGGCGTAGCCGAGGCGGTGGGCCTCGAGCCAGTAGCTGTGGACGGCGAGGTCCGTGAACTCGAACGTGCCGTCGTCGCGCGCGGTCGTGCGGTGGACGTCGGCCGTGTCGGCGAACGCGGTGAGCGATACCTTCACCGCCGGCACCGGGCCGCCCGACGTCGGGTCGACGAACTTGCCGCGGACGCCGGGGACGTCGGCCAGCGCGGCCCCGGCGGTGAGCAGCC
>JBAIWU010000391.1:0-10402 GCA_037917155.1 Candidatus Eiseniibacteriota bacterium | reverse complement strand
TGCCGCTGCACCGGCTACGTGAAGATCCTCGACGCGATCGAGCGGCTCGCGCGCGTGCGCGCGGGCGAGCCGCTGCCGGCGCCGATCGTGGACGGCGGCGTCGGCGCGCCGCTCGATCGCCGCGACGGCGAGGCGCTCGCGCTCGGCGCGCGGCCCTTCGTCGACGACCTCGCGCGCCCGGGCATGCTGTTCGGTGCGCTCGCCTTCTCGGCGCACGCGCGCGAGCCGCTCGATCGCGTCGAGGATCTTCACGTAGCCGGTGCAGCGGCAGAGGTGCTCGTCGAGCGCGCGCGCGATCTCGTCCCGCGTCGGCTTCGGGTTGGCCGACAGCAGGTGGTGGGCGCGCAGCAGGATGCCGGGCGTGCAGAATCCGCACTGCAGCGCGTGCGAGGCGGTGAACACCCGCGCCATCCGCTCGCGCTCCTCCGCAGGCAGGCCCTCGAGCGTGACGACGTCCCGCCCGGCCGCAGACGCCGCGGGGATCGTGCACGTCGACTGCGGCGCGCCGTCGACCAGCGCGACGCACGCGCCGCACTGGCCCTGGGGCGGGCAGCCGCGCTTCGGGCTGGTGACGCCGCAGGGGCCGCGCAGCAGGTCCAGCAGCGTCTCGCCCGGCCGCGCCTCGACCTCGCGCGCGCCCCCGTTCAGCGTGAAGCGCACCGTCATCGTTGCGCCCTCCGCACCCGCGCCCCAACCGGCCGCGGGCCCTCAGGCCTGCGCGCCGAGCAGCCCCGCGTAGCGAGCGATGAACGCGATGGCGTGCTGCAGCTCGCGAACGTCCAGCGCCTCGCCGATCTTGTGCGTGTTCTGCTCGAGGCCGGTGCCGAAGCCGAACATGGCCGGGTGCGTGAACTCGCCCGACGTCACCCACTGCTTGCGCGCGGGCACGTGGATGCCGTGGCGCCCGACGGGCACGGGCCAGCCCACGCCGTCGGTCGAGAACACCCAGCGGTCCACACGCGGCTCGCGCCGCAGCGAGCCGCCCTGCTCGCGCGGCTCCTTCACGTTCGGGGTCACGACCGCGCGATACGCGTCGACCGCGGTGCGGATCGCGAAATGGTCCTCGGGCGTGATCCAGCTCATGTAGATCTGCGGGTTGCCGGGGACGTAGCCGCGCCACGTCGGCTGCTCGTACGTGGGCACGCCGACCTCGACCTTGAGCCCGGCCGCGCGCGCCGCGCGCACCGCGTCGAGGTGGTCGATGTCCGTGACCGCCTGCTCGGGCGTCTCGCCCACGGTGAGGCGGCGGTCGAAGCGGAACGTGAACCGGTCCGGCACCGCGCAGTCGCTCGGCGTCTCGAGCTGCGACCACGACGCCGTGCGCGTGCCGCGCCCGAGGAACTCGTGGTCGAGGAAGCCCTCGCCGGCGTCGTACTTGCGCGCCGCCTCGGCGAGGATCGCGCCGCCGTGCTCGAGCGGGTTGCGGCCCTCCCACGGCATCGAGCCGTGGCAGGACTTGCCGGTGACCCTGACCTCGATCTGCATGCGGCCGCGCTGACCGCGGTAGATGCCGAGCGCGCCCTTCACCGAGTCGCCGCTCGAGTCGGTCAGGATGACGACGTCGGGGATCATGTCCGCCGGCGCGCCGGGCAGCAGCTTGCGCGTGATGTACAGCGGCCCGCCGCCGTCGTTGTCCTCCTCGGCCACGGTGACGTAGCCGCGCAGGATGACGCCCCGGAGCGCGCCCTCGTTCGTCAGCTCGACCAGGATCCGCGACGCCATGATCTGCGACACGACGCCGCCGAGCTGGTCGGCGGAGCCGCGGCCGAACACGAGGTGCTTCCACTCGTCGTCGGGAGGCAGGTGGCCGAGCTCCCGCCGCAGATACGCGCGGTCCACCTTCGCGGCGTCGACGAGACCCAGGTAGGGATCGAGGCCGCCGGTCTTCTCGTGCCAGACGGGGCGCAACGCGCGCACGGTGTCGCAGTGGCCGTCGAGGTAGAGCACGCGCTTCTGCTCGCGCGGGACGCCGTCGCCGGGATCGTCGACCGTCCACTCGAGGTTGCCGAACGCGTCGAACCCGACGTCGTCCGGGCTGCGCACGGCCCCCAGCTCGACGATCTTCGATCGCAGGTACTGGATGCGCGGGCCCTCGTGGTTGCTCAGGCCGCACTGCGGGTCGCCGCCCTGCTCGACCGGCCGGTCGACGTGGTCGGCGGGGATGCGGATGGCTTCCTTCAGGATCTCGACGGCGAGCGGCAGGTCGCGCGCGGCCAGCGCCGCGATCCGCGCGTCGAGCGACGTGGTGGCGGCGCCGCTCATCGGACCATCCCCTCGAGGCGCTTCGCGAGGTCGGGCACCTTGGCCACGGCGATGAGCGCCATCACGACGTAGAGCTTCTTGTTGGCCTCCTCGGCCACGTTCACGCGGTGCTTCGCCATGACGCCGGGGGTCACCTCGTCGCCGATGTCGGCCGGCAGGCAGTGCAGGTAGAGCGCGTCGCCGCCGCGGGTGAGGCCCATGCGGCGCTCGTCGCAGATCCAGTCCTTGTGCGAGGCGTTGCGCTCGAGCGCCCGGCGCTCGATGTCCTTCATGCGCGCCGCGTCGCGCTTGCGGTTCGCGTCGACGCGCTCGAGCATGAGGTCGTACGGGCCCCAGCTCTTGGGATAGACGGCGTCGGCGTCCTTGAACGCCTCGTCCATGGAGCCCACGACCTCGAACGATCCGCCCGACGCCTTCGCGTGCTTCGACGCGGTCGCCAGGGTCTCGTCCATGAGCCGGTAGCCCTCGGGGTGGGCGAGCTGCACGTGCGCGCCCTCGCGCGTCATGAGCATGGCGACGCCCTGCGGCACCGAGAGCGGCTTGGCGTAGCTCGGCGAGTAGGCCCAGGTCATCGCGATCTTGCGGCCCTCGAGGCCGCCCGGGAACCGCTCGCGCAGCCACATGAGGTCGGCGAGCGTCTGGGTGGGGTGGTCGATGTCGCACTGCAGGTTCACGACCGGGACCTTGCGCGGGTTGCCCGTGGCCGCGAGGTAGTCGTCGATGCCCCGCTGGACCGCGCGCATGAACGTGTTGCCCGCGCCGAGGATCAGGTCGTGGCGGATGCCGAGCGCGTGCGAGTTCATGCCCAGCATGGCGCCGGTCTCCTCGGCCGTCTCGCCGTGCTCGACCTGCGTCGAGCTGCCGTCCACGATCACCGGCCTCATGCCCAGACGCGCCGACGCCCCGGCCCACGCCGACTTCGTGCGCGTCGAGTTGTCGAAGAACATCGCGTAGGCGAGCTCGTCCGGCAGCAGCGCCATGGAGCGGCCCGCGCGGTCGGCGGCCTCGAAGCGCGACGCGACGGCGAGCAGCGTGTCGATCTCGGCGGTGGACCAGTCGCTCGTCTGGAGCAGGCTGCGGCCGTGCAGTGCGGCGAGGCGGTCGCGATCGAGTTCGGGCAGGGCCAGCGTATTCTTCATTTCGATTCCTTGCGGATGCGGGTGCCGGCGGTGCCGAGGAACGCCTCGAGCAGCGCCTCCGGGTGACAGACGACGACTTCTTCGCCGCCACGATCGAGGAAGTAGACGGCGGCCTCGACCTTGGGCCCCATGCTGCCGGGCGGGAACTGGCCCGCGGCGGCCATGGCGCGCAGCTCCGCGACGGACACGTCGGCGAGGCGCGTGCGCCTGGCCTTGTCGAGGTAGTCGCGGTAGATCGCGTCCACGCCCGTGGTGATGTAGAGGTGCTTCACGCCGAGCTGCACGGCGAGCAGCGCGCTGGCGCGGTCCTTGTCGATCACGGCCTCGAGGCCGCGGATGTGCCCGCAGTCGTCCCGCATCACGGGGATGCCGCCGCCGCCGCAGGCGATCGTGGTGACGCCGGCGTCGACGAGCCGGCGGATGGTCTCGAGCTGGACGATCGAGATCGGCGAGGGCGACGGCACGACGCGGCGCCAGCCGCGGTGCGAGTCCTCGACCATGTCCCAGCCGCGCTCGGCGCGGATCCTCCGGGCCTCGGACTCGGAGTAGAACTTGCCGATCGGCTTCGTCGGCTCGGTGAAGGCGCGGTCGTGCGGATCGACCTCGACCTCGGTGACGACCGTCGCCACCTCGGCGCTCACGCCCTTGCGGCGCAGCGCCTCGCGCAGGTCGCGCTGGATCATGTAGCCGATCGCTCCCTGCGAATCCGCGACCAGCGAATCGAGCGGCACCTCGTGCATCTGGGTCTTGGCCAGCTCGACACGGAGCTGCATGAAGCCCACCTGCGGCCCGTTGCCGTGCGTGAGCACGAGGTGCTCGCCGCGCGCGATCAGCTCGGCGATGGGCACGACGGCGCGTGCGGTGACGGCAAACTGGTTCTCGACCGTGGGCGGGAGCTGGGGATCGAGGAGGGAATTGCCGCCCATGGCGATCATCGTGGGAGTGGATGGGACTCCCGTGGGGTTGTTTGTCATGGCCACGGCAGTATGCGGCAACTCAACCCCCGGCGCGCATGGGACTTAGGTACCATGCACGGCCCGGGCTGGCCAGGTTCGGCAGGCGATTCTCAATCGGAGGAATGGATGGACATCACCGGGTTCAACCGCGATGCGTGGTCGCGGCAGGTCGAGAAGGGCAATCCCTGGACCGTTCCGGTCACGCCGGAGCAGGTCGCCGCGGCGCGCGCGGGCCGCGGGAGCGTCCTGCTGACGCCCGAGCGGCCCGTGCCACGGCCATGGTTCGGCGCGCTGGACGGCGCCGACGTGCTGGCGCTCGCGTCGGGCGGCGGCCAGCAGGCGTGCATCTTCGCCGCGGCGGGCGCGCGCGTAACGCTGCTCGACCTCGCGCCCGGTCAACTCGCGCGCGACCGCGAGGTCGCCGCGCGCGACGGTCTCGCGATGCGGATCGAGGAGGGCGACATGCGCGACCTGTCGCGCTTCCCGGACGCGTCGTTCGATCTCGTGTTCCACCCGGTGTCCAACCTGTTCGTGCCGGACGTGCGCCCGGTGTGGCGCGAGTGCGCGCGCGTGCTGCGGCCGGGCGGGCGGCTGCTTGCGGGCTTCTGCCAGCCGTTCATGTTCCTCTTCGACGACGACGCGATGGAGCGCGGCGAGCTGGTCGTGGCGCACCGCGTGCCCTATTCCGATCTCGAGGCGCGCACTCCCGAGCAGATCGAGCGCATGCGCGGCGAGGGAGAGCCGCTCGCGTTCGGCCACCCGCTCGACGACCAGCTCGGCGCGATGCTCGAGGTGGGGTTCGCGCTGCGCGGCCTGTACGAGGACGGCTGGCCGGGCCACCTGCTCGGCGAGCGGATCAAGCCCTTCCTCGCAGTGATGGCGGTGCGGGACTGATCACGGGCGGTTCGCGTGCGGCCGGGGGCGACGCCGGCGGTGCTTCGGCGGGCGCCATGCTCGCACGGGACCCGGCGAGCACGACACACGCCTGTGCCCCGGGTGCTGCGCTCCGGAGACGAGCGCCGGAGCGCTTCGTGCACAGTTGCCGCCCCTGCGGCCGGGCGCGTAGCATCCCCGGACCATCCTCCCACGTCCGATCGAGGAATCTCATGGCCCAGCCCGCGCCGCTTCCGCTCGTCGATCTCGACCACGACGCCCTGCTGCAGCCCGTCCGCACCGCGAACGACGCGGACGAGCGCGCGTTCCTCGACCGGCTGCGCGCCGGCGTGATCGGGCACGACGCCACGCTCGAGACGCCCGAGGGCGTGAAGCCGCTGCTCTATTTCGACTACATCGCCTCCGGCCGGTTCCATCGGGCCATCGAGGACACGCTGAACAGCCGTGTCCTGCCGTACATGGCGAACACGCACACCGAGACCTCGTCGACCGGGCGGCAGATGACGCACTGGTACGAGCGCGCGTTCCGCCGCATCGCCGGATACCTGCACGCGGAGGCGGACGACGTCGTGCTGCCTGTGGGCTCGGGCTCGACGGGCGCGGTCAACCGGCTGATCCAGGTCATGGGCCTGCGCATCCCGAGCCAGCTCGAGGATCGCTACGAGATGTCGCGGCTGATCCCGGACGAGATGCGTCCCGTCGTCTTCCGCAGCCACATGGAGCACCACAGCAACGACATCACGTGGCGCGAGACGATCGCCGAGACCGCGTACGTGGACTTCGACCCCCACGGCCGCGTGTCGCCCGAGCACCTCGAGGCGCAGCTCGCGAAGTATGCGCGCGCGCCGCTCAAGATCGGCACGTTCTCGGCGGCCTCGAACGTGACCGGGATCCTGAACGACTGTCACGCGCTCGCGCGCGTGCTCCACCGTCACGGCGCCCTCGCGTTCTTCGACTACGCCGCCGCGGGGCCGTACGTGGACATCGACATGCACCCGCGCGGCGCCGACGGCCGCCCCGACGAGGCGGCGGCGCTCGACGCCGTGTTCCTCTCCGTGCACAAGTTCCTCGGCGGGCCGCGCTCGCCGGGGCTGCTCGTCGCGAACCGGCGCCTCTTCTCCAACCGGGTGCCCTCGGAGCCGGGCGGCGGCACCGTGCTCTACACGTCGCCGACCGAGCACGTCTACCTGACCCAGACCTCGCACCGCGAGACGGGCGGCACGCCGCCGATCGTGGGCAGCATCCAGGCCGGGCTGGCGTTCGACCTCAAGGCCTCGATCGGGGCCGAGCGCATCCGCAGGATCGAGCAGGACTATCTCCGGCGGGCGCTCGCCGAGTGGACGAGCGAGCCGGGAATCGAGATCCTCGGCAACTTGGATGTCGACCGTCTGGGCGTCGTTTCCATGATCTTCAAGGGGCTCCACCACAACTTCGCGGTGGCGCTGCTCAACGACTTCTTCGGGATCCAGGTGCGCGGCGGGTGCATGTGCGCGGGGCCCTATGGCCACGAGCTGCTGCACATCGACGACCACGTGTCCCGTCACATCAGGGCCCTGCTGGAACAGGGCCATTGCGGCGTCAAGCCCGGGTGGGTGCGTGTGGGCTTCTCGCCGGTCACCACGGAGCGGGAATTCCAGGCGCTGCTCGAGGGCGTGCGGTTCGTCTGCCGCGACGGCCGCAGGCACCTCGAGCAGTACGAGCTGAACGACGAGACCGGCGAGTGGCGCCGGCGCGTCCCGGTGCGCTGAGAGACGGACCGGACCGGTCCGGACGGCGCTCGCGGGCGATCCCATAGAGGACGTATCGCATGAGCACGACTGTGACCGGTGGCCTCGACACCACCGTGGCCGACCGCGGCGTCTACGGACGCGCGATCCAGCGCTTCCGCGACGCGGGGATCGCGCTGCCCACGTTCGACGAGCTGGCCGATCCGGCGGCGATCCCGGCCCGGGTGACCGCCGCGCTGGCGAACGTCGACCCCGACTCGCCGCACCCGCTCAACCTGTTCCGCGTGCACTGGTACAACGACCGCACGCGCCGCGCCCGGGCGGCCCTGCCCGAGCACGTCGTGCTGCCGCGCAGCTTCACGGGCGTCGCGGCCCCCATCATCGTGCTGTTCGGCGACCGCTTCCCGATGATCCACGCCCACAAGGTGCTCGCGGCGTACGCCTGCCTGGCGCCGCGGGTCGTGACGGGCCGCTTCGATCCCACCGCGCACCGCGCCGTGTGGCCCTCGACGGGCAACTACTGCCGTGGCGGCGTCGCGATCTCGCGCATCATGGACTGCCGCGGCGTCGCCGTCCTGCCCGAGAACATGAGCCGCGAGCGCTTCAACTGGCTCGAGCACTGGGTGAGCGACCCCGCCGACATCGTCCGCACGCCCGGCTGCGAGAGCAACGTCAAGGAGATCTACGACAAGTGCGCCGAGCTGGAGCAGGACCCCGCGCAGGTGATCCTGAACCAGTTCAGCGAGTTCGCGAACCACCTCGCCCACTACCACGTGACGGGCCGCGCGCTCGCGCGGGTCTACGAGGCCGCGCGCGACCGCCGGCCGTCGCTGCGGCTGGCCGGGTTCGTGTCGGCCACCGGCTCGGCGGGCACGATCGGCGCCGGCGACTACCTCAAGGACCACTTCGGCACGCGCATCGTCGCGGCGGAGGCGCTCGAGTGCCCGACGCTGCTCGAGAACGGCTTCGGCGAGCACAACATCCAGGGCATCGGCGACAAGCACGTGCCGCTGATCCACAACGTGATGAACACGGATCTCGTCGTCGCCGTCTCCGACAGGGCCACCGACCAGCTGGGGCTGGTGTTCAGCCAGCAGGTGGGTCGCGAGTTCCTGCGCAAGCGCCACGGCGTGCCGGAGCCCGTGCTGGACGCGCTGGCGAGCTTCGGGCTCTCGAGCATCTGCAACGTCGTCGCCGCGATCAAGACCGCCGACCGCCTGGGACTCGGTCCCGACGACGCGGTCATCACCGTCGCGACGGACGGGGACATGATGTACGGCAGCGAGCACGCCAAGGCGCTCGAGCGCGACTTCCCGCAGGGGTTCACCGCGCGCGACGCCGAAGCGGTGTCCGACCGCTGGCTCTACGGCGCGCACGGGGACCACGTGCTCGAGCTGACCGAGTGCGACCGGCGCCGGATCTTCAACCTCGGCTACTTCACGTGGGTCGAGCAGCGCGGCGTCTCGATCGAGGACTTCACGGCGCGGCGCGAGCAGTCGTTCTGGCGCGGCCTGCGCGCGGCGATCCCGCAGTGGAACGCCATGATCGAGGAGTTCAACGGGCAGACCGGCGCGCTGGCGAAGCTGTGAGCGAGGGAGGCCGCCGACCGTGACGCCCGCGGCGCCCCCCGCCGTCTCCCGCCTGCGGTGCGCCGCATGCGGCGCGGAGCCGGCGGCCGGCGAGCCCTTCCCGGCGCGCTGCCCCAACGCCGGCACGGACGACGCCGACCACCTGCTCGCGCGCGCGCTCGACGTCTCCCGCGTGACGTTCGACCGTGGCGGCTCCGCGCAGCCGTTCGTGCGCTTTCGCGAGCTGCTGCATTCGTACTGGCGCGCGCGGGCGGGCGGGATCGCCGACGCGGAGTTCGTGGCGCTCGTGGAGTCGCTCGACGCGGCGGTCGCGCGCGTGGACCGGGGCTTCGCCGCCACGCCGTGCGCGCCCTCGCCCGGGGTCGCGGCCGCGCTCGGCATGACCGCGGGCGAGGTGCTGCTCAAGGACGAGACGCGCAACGTGGCGGGCTCGCACAAGGCGCGGCACCTGTTCGGCCTGCTGCTCCACCTCGAGGTCTCGGAGCGGCTCGGCCTCGCGGGCCGGGCCGGGAGCGACCGCCGCGGGCTCGCGATCGCCACCTGCGGCAACGCCGCGCTGGCGGCCGCGACGCTCGCGCACGCGACCGGCAGGCCGCTCCACGTGTTCATTCCCACGGATGCCAACCCGCGCGTGGTCGAGCGCCTGCAGTCGCTGGGCGCCCGCATCGCCGTCTGCGAGCGGCGGCAGGGCGTCCCGGGCGATCCGTGCGTTCACGCCTTCCACGACGCCGTCGCGCGCGGGGCGCTTCCGTTCTGCGTGCAGGGCAGCGAGAGCGGGCTCACGATCGAGGGCGGCATGACGCTCGGATGGGAGCTGGCCGCGGACCTCGCGGCACGCGGCGCCACGCCGGAGCGGCTGTTCGTGCAGGTGGGTGGCGGAGCGCTGGCGAGCGCGGTCTGGCAGGCGCTCGCCGAGGCGCGCGCGCTCGGCGTCCTCGAGGCGCTGCCGCGGCTGCACGCCGTGCAGACGCGCGGCGCCTACCCGCTGCGGCGCGCGTACGCGCGCGTGCGGGGCGACGCGCTCGAGCGGCTCGGCATCGCGCACGCGCTCGCGATCGAGGACGACTCGCGCGATCCCGACCTGGCCGGGCGGCTGCTGGCGTCCGACGGCCGCGCCGCCGTTCGCGAGGCGCTGGCGCACGCGCGGGCGCACCGGGCCTCGTACATGTGGCCCTGGGAGAGCGCGCCCCACAGCGTCGCGCACGGGATCCTCGACGACGAGACCTACGACTGGCTCGCGATCCTCGAGGGCCTGTTCGCTTCGGGCGGCTGGCCGCCGGTCGTCGACGAGCCCACGCTCGTCGAGACGCGCGCGCTGGCGCAGGGGCCCGGCGGCATCCCCGCCGACGCCACGGGCGCCGCCGCGCTGGCCGGGCTCGTGGCGCTCCGCCGCGACGGCCGCGTGGCCGCCGACGAGCGCGTGGCCGTGCTCGTGACCGGCATCGAGCGATAGCGTTCGGACCGCGAATCGGACCCAGGTGCATGGGACCGCGTCGCACCCGTCCCGCATGGTCCCGTCCCCCGCGTCCCCGCAGCCCGGCGCTTCGCATTCATGAAATCCCTGCCATACACGCAATCGGCCGAATACTGATTGTGCGCGCGGCAACGCAGCCTGAGATTCGCGACCGTCGCCTCGCCGCCACGCGCCACCGGCGTGACGTGATCGAACTCGAGCCCGGAGCGCGCCCCGCAACGCTGGCCGCTGTCACTCACGAACGTGCACTGGCCTCGGTCACGCGCCCACACGGCACGCTTGATCCCGGACGCGATCTGTCGCGGGTTGCGTGAGGCCTGCCGCGTCTTGCGCGGCCGCGACGTCGCGGCGAACTTGCGGC
>JBAIWU010000390.1:0-1583 GCA_037917155.1 Candidatus Eiseniibacteriota bacterium | reverse complement strand
GGGCCGGGCCGGGAGGAACGTCGGCCGCTCCGTCCTCGCGGGCGCGGCCGGCTGCGGCGCCGGCGTCGGCTTCGAGGGCGCAGGCGTCGGCGGGACCACGACGGGCGTCACGGGCGCCGGTGTCGGCGCCGGCTTCGGCGTCACCACTGGCGGCGGCGCCGGCGTCGGCGCGGGCTTCTCCGTCGCCACGGGCGGTGTCACCGGCATCGGCGTCGGCTCAGGCTTCTTCGTCGCCACGGGCGGCGTCACGGGCAGCGGCGAAGGCGCCGGCGCGGGCTTCTCCGTCACCACCGGCGTGACCGGCAGCGGCGCGGGCGCCGGCTTGCGCGCGGGCCGTACGGGCACGACCGGCGGCGCGGGCTCCGCGGGCATCGGCGTCAGCTTCCAGCCGCCGCCCTCGTTGACGCGCCAGCGCCCGTCGGCTCCGCGCTGGTAGACCTTGCCGTCGCGACCGGCGTACATGTCGTTCGGCACGCGCGCGGGACGGCCGGGGCCGATGCCCGGACCCACGGGGCGCGCGCCGGGCTTCACGAGCCGCTTCGCGTTCTCGGACCGCGCGTAGAGGTTCAGCGGCGCCAGCGGCGCGAACGGCGCGGTGCGGATGCGCGCGCGCGGGCGCACGCGCAGCAGCGAGCGGTCCTGCGCGAGCAGCGGCCGGTGGTAGCCGCCCGGTCCCAGCCACGGGTACGGCCGCGGATGCGGCCCGCCCGAGCGCCAGTGGAAGCCGATGCGCAGGAAGCCCGACCAGTAGCTGACGCCGAAGCTCCAGCGGCTGAGCCACGGGTTGTAGCGCGCGTCGAAGCCCCACGTCGCGGGCCGGGGGTAGAAGTGCCCGCGACCCCGCCACGGCCGGTAGTGGTAGCCCGTGCCGTAGACGACGCTGCCGCGGCACGGGTAGTAGCCGAGGTAGCCGGGCAGGTAGCCGAACTCGACCGCGTCGGGCGTCACGTCGTAGATGCCGACGAAGCGCACGTTGTAGACGGGGCACTCGGGCCCGATGTCGTCGAGCCCCTCGGGCAGCACGTCGCTCACGCTCCACGGGCCGTTGGGGTCGGAGGCGACGTACCACACGCCCTGGTCGCACAGGAAGTAGCGGCCGTCCGCGAGGAGCACCTCCGCGTCGGTGTTCATGCCGTAGCGCAGGTCCGTGCCGGCGATGGCCTCGAACTGCGGCGGGCCGTCCCAGTCGACCGCGACGTCGTGGTCGGAGCGCGAGATCTCGCTCGCCTGCGGGATCTCGGCGTCGGCGACCGCGTCGTCCGCCTGCTCGGTCCCGGCGACGCTCGCGAGCAGGTGGCCCTTGGGCGAGTCGAGCGGGATCTGCTTGAAGATCGCCGGCAGCGAGTCCGACGGCACGTAGACCCACGGGTCGTCCATGCCGCGCGCCGTGAACCAGCGGCCGGCGAGCAGCACGTACACCGTCTGCGTCCGCACGTCGCGGAGCACGTCGCTCTCGGTGTTCGAGACGTAGAACAGCTCGTGGCCCACGAGCGGCTCGAGCAGCGGCTCGCCGTCGGTCACGATCAGCTCGGTGGGCTCGGTCGCGGTGATCACGACGGGCGGCGCCCCCGGGACCATGTCCG
>JBAIWU010000389.1:0-2234 GCA_037917155.1 Candidatus Eiseniibacteriota bacterium | reverse complement strand
TCGCCACCGCGTTCGTGCTGTTCCGCGTGTTCGACATCTGGAAGCCGTTCGGCGCCCGCGAGGCGCAGGCGCTGCCCGGCGGCTGGGGCGTGGTCGCGGATGACGCGATCGCGGGCGCGGTCTCATGTGCGGCGTTCCACGTTTTGCGATTCGCCCTCATCCGCTCCGGACACCCGTTGCTAGGCTGAGACCGCCCGAGGAAGGACGTCTCGATGGTTCGGTCCGGCCTCCCGTCCCGCGGCCGCGGGGTCGCGGTGCTCATGCTCCTGCTCGCCTGCGCATGGCCCCGGCCCGGCGCCCACGCCGCGGAGGTGGTGCGGGCGCGGCGTTACGTCCTCGCCGACACGGTGGCCCCGCCGCCGCCGGCACCCGGCCGCGCGGTGCTCTGGATCGCGCGCGAGGAGTTCGTGCGCACGCGGCCGCTGCCACCCGAGCTGGTCTACCTCGACGACGCGCCGGTGAGCGAGTTGCCCCAGCGCTCGTGGTTCGCGGTGCCCCTCGCGCCCGGCACGCACCGGCTCTGCGGCACCGTCGACGTGCCCGCCATGCGGTTCTCCTGCGCGGCCGGGGACACGGTGTTCCTGCGCCTGCGTGAGCTGGTCGACAACCAGGACCGGCGCACCATGGACTGGCTCTTCGACGACCCGGCGTCCGTGGTCGAGCTGATCGGCAGCCGCAAGCTGCGCCACGTGGAGACCACGGGCGCGGGGCGCCGCCACCTGGCCGCGAAGCGCAAGGGCGGCTGCGCCGGCGTGGACCTGCCCGCGCCGCCCGCCGATCCGGGCCGCTTCGAGTCCATGCTGATCGAGCGGCCGCTGAACCAGGTGGACGTCCAGCACGACTTCCAGCACGAGACCGGCACGGTGTGGGTCGGGGACGACGGCCTGCACTGGCGCATGCACGCGCGCGTGCAGATGACCCCGACCGAGTGGCGCACGGTGAGCGACTCGCTGGACCTGCCCGCCGACCGCATCGGCCGCGTCCGCTTCGGCGGCACGCGATACACCGGGGTGACGCCGTGGGTCACGATCGACGTGCGGGACGACGAGGGACGGCCGTCGCGCATCTCGTTCGCGGACAGCCGCGAGGACCACGGCGTCGCGACCTACCAGCGGCTCTTCGAGCGCCTGGCCGCCCTGCGCCGGGAGCGCGGCGGTGGTTCCTGAGATCGCGTTCGCGTCCGGATCGGCGTAGTCTAAGGAGCGTTCCCCGCCGCGCGACCCTGCCGCGCGAAGAACGAGGTCCCCGACCCGGGAGGAGCCATGGTGTGGCCGCACGCCGTGGGTGTCCGCGCCGCGTTGCTCGTGGCGCTCGTCGTGTCGATGGCGCCCCGGCCGGTGGGCGCCGAGGTCGTGATGGCGGACCGGCGCTACCTGCTGACCGACAGCGTCGAGGTCCGCCCGCCCGCCGCGGGCAGCGCGGTCCTGTGGATCGCGCGCGAGCAGTTCGTCCGCTCGCAGCCGCTGCCGGCGGAGGTGCTGTTCGTGGACGAGCGACCCGCGGGCATGCTGGCCCAGCGCTCGTGGCAAGAGGTCGCGCTGGCCCCCGGCGAGCACCACCTGTGCGGGACCGCCGGGGTCCCGGGCTTCTCGCTGCGCTGCGCGCCGGGTGATTCCGTCTTCCTGCGCCTGCGCGAGGTCGTGGGCCCGGACGACCAGCGCACGATGGACTGGCTCCGCGACGATCCCGCGGACGCGGCCGACGTCATCATGCGGAACCACCTGCGCCACACCGAGCTCACGGCCTACGGCGTGCGGAACCTGGCCGGCAAGCGCTCGCGCGGCTGCGCGGACGAGCGGTGGCCGGCGTCCGGCCCGGCGCCCGACCAGTTCGAGCACATGCTCATCGAGCGGCCGCTCGACCGCGTCAACCTGGAGAACGATTTTCACCATCTCGCGGGGCGGCTGTGGCTCGACGACGACGGCCTGCACTACCGGATGGGGGCGTGGCTCAAGACCTCGCTCATCGCCTCGCGCTGGGTCACCGATTCCCTGGACGTGCCGGCCGACAGCATCCGCCGGGTGCGCTTCGGCGCCACGCGGTTCACGGGCGTCACGCCCTGGGTCACGATCGACTACGGCTCGGCGGCCGGTCCGCGCTACGTCTCCTTCGCCGACAGCCGCGAGGTGGACGGCGTGGGCACGTACAACCGGCTCTTCGAGCGGCTGACCGCGCTCCGCCACGCGCGGCGCTACGGTCTGGCCGCGCATTGATCGCGTCCCGGCCCTGAACAG
>JBAIWU010000388.1:0-3936 GCA_037917155.1 Candidatus Eiseniibacteriota bacterium | reverse complement strand
CACGTCCAGCCTGCGCAAAGAGTACGGCGCCAAGGTCGCCGTGGCGGACCTCACCCTGCACGTCCCGCGGGGTGAGGTCTTCGGCTTCCTCGGGCCGAACGGCGCGGGGAAGACGACCTCGCTCAAGATGCTGCTCGGGCTGGTCGGCCCCAGCGGCGGCGGCGGCCACGTGCTCGGCGCGCCGCTGGGCGACCGCGCGGCGCGCGCGCGGATCGGGTTCCTGCCCGAGCACTTCCGCTTCCAGGACTGGCTCACCGGCCGCGAGATGCTGCACTTCCACGGCCGGCTCTACGGCCTCTCCGGGTCCGCGCTCGACGCCCGCGCCGAGGCGCTGCTCGGGCGCGTCGACCTCGCCGACGCGGCGGGCCGCAGGCTGCGCGAGTACTCCAAGGGCATGGCGCAGCGGCTGGGGATCGCGGCGGCCCTGCTCGCCCGCCCTGAGCTCGTGTTCCTCGACGAGCCCACGTCGGGGCTCGATCCGCTCGGACGGCTCATGGTGCGCGACCTGATCCGCGAGCTGCGCGCCGAGGGCGTCACGGTGTTCCTCAACTCGCACCTGCTCGGCGAGGTCGAGGCGACGTGCGACCGCGTCGCGTTCGTGAAGCAGGGGCGCGTCGTGCACGAGCTCGCGCTGGGCGCGGATGCCCGCGGCGCCGACGTGCGGCTGGTGGCCGGCCCGCTCGACGACGCCGCGCTCGCCGAGCTGGCGCGCTTCGGCACGGACGTGCGGCGCGACGGCGAGGGCGTGCGGCTGCGGGTCGCGGACGAGTCGGCGCTGCCGCAGATCGCGCGCTGGGCCGTCGCGCGCGGCGCGCCCCTGTCGCACCTCTCGGCCGCGCGGGACACGCTCGAGAGCGTGTTCCTGCGCGTGATGGACGGCGAGCGGGCCGGGTGAGCGCATGGGACGCCTGCTGACGATCGCGCACCTGACGCTGCACGAGGCCGCGCGCAAGCGCGTGCTGCTCGCCGCGCTGCTGCTGGGCGCGGCATTCGTCGTGCTCGACGCGATCGGGTTCCACTTCATCGTGCGCGGCTTCCGCGGCCACACGGGCGCGCTCGAGGCCGCGCAGGCGCGCTTCGCGTGCGCGATGTTCACGCTCGCGGGGCTGTACGCCGTGAACTTCCTCGCCGCGATGGCGGGCGTGCTGCTGCCCATCGACACGCTCTCGGGCGAGATCGGCTCCGGCGTCATGCAGACGCTCGCCTCGAAGCCGGTGCGCCGCGTCGAGATCGTGCTGGGCAAGTGGCTCGCGTACGCCGCGGTCGTCGTCGCCTACCTGCTGCTGCTCGCCGGCGGGGTGCTGCTCGTGGCGCGCCTCGTCGCGCACTACGTGCCGCCGGGCGTCGAGCGCGGCCTGCCGCTCATGGCGCTCGAGGCGGTGGCGCTCGTGACGCTGTCGATCGCCGGCGGCGCGCGGCTCGCCACGGTGACGAACGGCATGCTCGCGTTCGGCCTCTATGGGCTCGCGTTCATCGGCGGCTGGGTCGAGCAGATCGGGGCGCTCGCGCACAACGACGCGGCGCGGGACGTCGGCACGGTCGCGAGCCTGGTGATGCCGACGGAGTCGCTGTGGCAGCTCGCCGCGCACCACATGCAGCCGACGCTGTTCGCGCAGGCGTTCGCGGGGCCGTTCTCGCCCGCGTCCGTGCCGAGCGGGGCGATGGTCGCGTGGGCGGGTGCGTGGACGCTGGCGGTGCTGGCGACCGCGCTGCGCGCCTTCGCGAAGCGGCCCCTCTGACGCGCCGCCGGGGCGCGGTCTCAGGCGCCCGCGCCGGGGTCGTCCCGCGGCGGGCCGCCGCCCTTCTTCTTCGCGCCGCAGCCGCAGTCGCCGCACTTGTGGTACGGGCCCGGCGGCAGGTCCGCGTAGGCGATCCGGTGCTCCCCGCCCTCGTCGTCGCGCACCCACACCGCCTCCTGGAACGTCTCGGTGCGGACGACCGTGCACACGCCCTTGCCGGTGGTGAGCTTCGCGCCCACGGGCGGCAGCCGCTGGGCGCTGTCGCGGTACTGCGCCAGCTCGTAGGACAGGCAGCACATGAGCCGCCCGCACGCGCCCGAGATCTTGGTGGGGTTCAGCGAGAGCTGCTGCTCGCGCGCCATCTTGAGCGTGACCGGGTGGAAGCCCTTCATCCAGGTCGAGCAGCAGAACGCCCGCCCGCAGGGGCCGCAGCCGTCGAGGCGCTTGGCCTGGTCGCGCACGCCGATCTGGCGCAGCTCGATGCGCGTCTGGAACCGCGACGCGAGGTCCTTCACCAGCTCGCGGAAGTCCACGCGGTGCTCGGCGGTGAAGTAGAACGTGATGCGGTTGCGCCGGAACGCCACCTCGACCTCGGAGAGCTCCATCTTGAGTTCGCGGGCCTCGATGCGGCGCAGGCAGTACTCGAAAGCGTCGTCCTCGAGCCTGCGGTTATGGTCGTCCTGGTCGAGGTCCTCCTCCTCGGCCTTGCGAATGATCTCGCGCGTGACGTTGCCGGGCTTCCGGAGCGCGATGAGCGTGCGATCGAGGAGCAGGACGTGGCCGAGGGCGTCGCCGTGCTCGCCCTGAACGACGACGCGGTCGCGCAGGCGCAGCCAGAGCCCTCGCGAGTTGAGGAAGAACTCGCGGCGCGTGCCGCGCAGGGCCACCTGGACGATGTCCGGCATGCGGACCTCTATGCGCGGGTGGGGGCCCGCGAACGCCGGCGGGATGCTCCGGCGGGAGGGGTCGGGTCGTTGCGTGTCGTGCCGCGGTCCGCCCGAGGGCGGGAGTGGCGATAGGCGTCAGGCTCCGCGTGGAGCTCGGATGGCGATGACGATACCGCACCCGGCACCGGCGGCGCATCCCGACCCGCGCCGGGCGGCGGCGCGGCCACTCGGCCGGGCGACGGCGCGGACCGGCGCGAGGAGGGCCCGGGGGCTCAGTAGTCCCAGCGGGCCGTGGGGTGGGCCGGCCAGCGGCCCTCGCCCGGGCGCTCGCCCGCGACGCGCATGAGCGCGGAGAAGAGCGTCAGCTCGGGCGAGACGTTGCCGTCGATCGCCCGCAGCGCCTCCTCGAGCACCATGAGCCGGCGCCGGATCTCGGCCGGCTCGGTGGTCGGCGCGAGCCGGCGGATCTCCTTCTCCCGGTCGCGGTGCACGAGCTCGTCGCGGTCGTCGCTGTAGCGCGCGCGCAGCAGGTCACGCAGCCAGAGCTGGTGGAACTCGAGCGCGCGCCGCATGGTCTCGCGCCCGGCGCGGCCGAAGTCCAGGAAGCCCAGCACGGCCATCCGCAGCCCGCCCGGATCGCCGCGGAGCGCCGGCTCGAGCAGCTTCATCGCCTCGTCGCGCTGCTCGAGGGCGTCCTCCTCGCGCAGCGCGAGCGCGCGGGCGAGCGAGCCTCCGGCCAGCGCGGCCAGCATGCGCGCCTCCCTCGCGTCGGCGGCGCCACCACGCTCGAGAAGGAAGGCGCGGATCGTCGCCTCGGGCAGCGGCGCGAAGCGCACCTTCTGGCAGCGCGAGCGGATCGTGGCGGGCACGCGCGTGAAGCGCGACGTCGTGAGCACCCAGACGGTGCCCGCGCCCGGCTCCTCGATGGACTTGAGCAGCGCCGAGTACTGGTCCTCGCGCATCCGGTCGCAGTCGCGGATCACGACCACGCGGCGGGCAGCCTCGTACGGGCGGTAGCCCAGCTCGCGCTGCAGCTCGCGCGTCTGGAACAGCCGCACGGAGTCCGCCTTGTCGTAGCGGAAGGTGAACAGCGGATCGTCGCGCCACGCCTGCAGCGTCTCGAGGATCGACTGCTCCGCCAGCTTCTCCTCGCCGAAGACCGGGAAGAGGAACTTGAGGTCCGGGTGGATCAGCGAGGTCGCCTTGATGCACGCGGGGCACTCGCCGCACGCGTCGTCGCCGGCGGGCGCCGCGACCGCGGCCGGCGCCGGCGCCTCGCCGAAGAGCGACGGGCCCGCGCCGGGCGCGGC